>JBKOUP010000033.1:0-10995 GCA_046723495.1 Acidobacteriota bacterium | reverse complement strand
GCAGATAACGCACGACATGTCCACCTCCGCCGACGGCTCGGTGTAGGGGAAGAAGCTCGGGCGCATGCGCATCTGCAACTCCGGGCCGAAGATGCGGTGGATGAAGTGCTCGAGCGTGGCCCGCAGATGTCCGATGTGGATGCCCTTGTCGACCAGGAACCCTTCGGCCTGGTGGAACATCGGCGAGCGGCGCATGGTGATCTCGTCGCGGCGGTAGACCCGGCCGCAGGAGAGGACTTTGACCGGCGGCTTGACGCGCTCCATCGAGCGGATCTGCACGTTCGACGTATGCGTGCGCAGCAGCAGCTTCTCGACGTCGACGAAGAACGTGTCCTGTGTGTCGCGGGCCGGGTGGTCGGGGGTGAAGTTGAGGGCCTCGAAGTTGTACCAGTCGCTCTCGATATCCGGGCCGGGATCGAGCGAGTAGCCCATCTCCAGGAAGATGTCTTAATCTGCCGGCGGACGAGCGTGACGGGATGGAGATGTCCGAGCGCCGGCAGCCGCGCCGGCAGCGTGACGTCGACGACTTCGCGGGCCTCGCGGCGCGCGGCCTCCTCGGCGGCGGCCGCGGCGGTGCGCGTCTCGAGCGTCTGCTCGACATGGTCGCGCAGCTTGTTCAGCGCGTCGCCGACGTCCTTCTTCTGCTCCTTCGGGACTTCCTTGAGGCGCGCGAAGAAGGCGTGGACGAGACCGCCCTTGCGTCCGAGGAAGCGGATGCGGAGCTCGTCGAGGGCGCGAGAATCGCGTGCGCCGCTGACGGCGGCGTCGAATTCGGCACGCGCGTTTGCGATTTCGTCGAGCATAAGTCAGAGGGCAGAAGTCAGAAGGCAGAAGTGCTCCGCCGTTTTCGACTTCTGCCTTCTGCCCTCTGCCTTCTTACTTCGGCAGCGCGTTCTTCGCGCTGTTCACAAGCGCAGAAAACGCCGCGGCGTCGCGCACGGCCAGATCGGCCAGGACCTTGCGGTCGAGCGTGCTGCCGGCGGCTTTCAGCCCGGCCATGAGCTTCGAGTAGCTGATGCCGTTCAGGCGCGCGGCGGCGTTGATGCGGGAGATCCACAGCTTGCGGAACTCACCCTTGCGATCCTTGCGGCCGGCGAAGGCGAAGTTGAGGCCGCGCTCGACCTGCTCCTTCGCGATGCGGTGCCCGCGCGACTTCATCCCGTAGTAGCCCTTGGCCAGCTTCAGGATCTTGGCGCGGCGGTTCTTTCTCTTGGGACCTCGTTTGACTCTCGGCATGATCTCCTCGTTCGTTCGTTTCGAGCGGGCGGGTCAGGAGGTGCTGCATAACCGCGCCATGCTCCGTAGCTCTTGGCTCTTAGCTGTTAGCTCTTGGGGCGAGGAAGCCTAAGAGCCAACAGCTAAGAGCTAAGAGCTTGTTGCTCAAAGATACGGCAACATCTTTTTAACCGTCTTCTCGTTCGCCTTCGACACTTCCGTCTCCGTCGCCAGCTTGGCCTTACGGCCCGGCGACTTCTTCGTCAGGGTGTGCCCATGGAAGGCGTGACTGCGCTGAATCTTCCCGCTGCTCGACTTCTTGAACCGCTTGGCCGCGCCGCGGTGCGTTTTCATCTTCGGCATAGCTCGTCCTCAAACCAGCGTGATCTGTAGCGCATTCCTCAGTGGGCCTTGGCCGGCGCGATCACGATCGTCATCCGGTTCCCCTGCACGTCCGGCACGGCGTTCTCGGACGCGCCGTAGTCCTTCACGTCCGCGAGCAGGCGGTCGAGCACGGCTCGCCCCAACTCCATGTGCGTCATCTCCCGGCCGCGGAAGCGGATGGCCGCCTTCACCTTGTCGCCGTGCTGGAGAAAGCGGATGACGTTGTTCTTCTTGAACTCGAAGTCGTGCTCGTCGATGCGAGGCCGGAACTGCACCTCCTTGACGACGATGACTTTCTGCTTCTTCTTGGCCTCGGACTGTTTTTTCTTCTGCTGGAAGACGTACTTCCCGTAGTCCATGATCTTGCAGACCGGCGGGTTGGCGCTGGGGGAGATCTCGACGAGGTCGAGGTCCTTTTCGCGCGCCATGTCCTGGGCCTGCGGCAACGGGACGATGCCGACCTGCTTCCCCTCGGCGTCGATCAGCCGGACTTCCGCGATGCCGCGGATCATGTCGTTGATGCGTGATTCTGGTTCTGCTGGTTTCCGGTCAAATCGCGAGAATCGGCGTGGCGGGTAAATGCGAACGTCCTCCTGGTTGTCTGAAAAAGTGAGCAAATCTACGGGATAACTCGCAGCAAAGTCAACGAATCGGCTCGCATATTCCCCCGCGCCCGGCTTTTGCACGCGCTGCACGCCATGAGTCTTCCGCCTTGCTACACCCCGCCCGATCCGCCCGACCCCTCGCGGCGCACGTTCCTGATCGGCTCGGCCGTCGCCACCGCCGGCGCATTCGTCCTGCCCCTCGTGGCCGAAGAGCCCGCGACGGCGACGGATGCGAACGCCATCCCCGTTTCGCTCAACGTCAACGGACGCGTCCACGAGGTCCGCCTCGATCCGCGCACGACGCTGCTCGACGCCCTGCGCGAGCACCTCGATCTGACCGGCACGAAAAAAGGCTGCGACCAGGGCGCCTGCGGCGCCTGCACCGTCCTCATCGACGGCCGGCGCTACAACTCCTGCCTGACGCTCGCCGTCATGCACGGCGGGAAGAAGATCGTCACCGTCGAGGGCCTCGCGCCCGACGACCGGCTCACGTTGCTGCAGGCTGCCTTCATCCGCAACGACGCCTTCCAATGCGGCTACTGCACGTCGGGGCAGCTCTGCTCCGCGACGGCGCTGTTGCGCGAAGGGCACACCGGCAGCGACGAAGAGATCCGGGAGTGGATGAGCGGCAACCTCTGCCGCTGCGGGTGCTACGTCAACATCGTCGCCGCGATCCGAGAGGCCGCGCATGCATCCGTTTGATTACGTCGCGCCGGCGTCTCGCCGGCCGGAGAGGCGGGGTCCCGCCGCCCCGGGGGGCGGGACGACCGCCTGCCGGCCGGCGCAGACGCCGGCGCGACTGCGGGAGGCTACAAATGCATCCGTTTGATTACGCCCGCGCGAACACGGTCGCCGAGGCGACGCGTGCGCGAACGTCGACGCGCTTCATCGCCGGAGGCACGAACCTCGTCGACCTGATGAAGGCCGATGTCGAGCATCCCGCGCACGTCGTCGACATCAACGCCCTCCCGCTCGCGGCGATCGAGGATGTGCAGGGCGGCATCCGCATCGGCGCGCTGGCGCGCATGGCCGACGTCGCCGCGCATCCGCTCGTGCAGAATCGCTTCCCGGCCGTTTCACAAGCGCTGCTGCTCAGCGCGTCGCCGCAGCTCCGCAACGCCGCCTCGATCGGCGGGAACCTCATGCAGCGCACGCGCTGCCCGTACTTCCGCGAGCTGATCTGGATGCCGTGCAACAAGCGCGTGCCCGGCAGCGGCTGCTCCGCGATTCATGGCGACAACCGCATGCAGGCGGTCCTCGGCGGGTCCGAGCACTGCATCGCCCAGCACATGTCCGACTTCGCCGTGGCCGTGGCCGCGCTCGACGGCGTGCTCACGCTGCGCGGGCCGAACGGCGAGCGCCGCGTGAAGGCCGAGGCCTTCCACCTTCTTCCCGGCAACACACCACACGTCGAGCATGACCTGAAGCAGGGCGAGCTGATTGAATCGTTGTTCCTCCCCGACGCGGCGCACGCGCAGCGCTCGTCGTACCTGAAAGTGCGCGACCGGACGTCATACGAGTTCGCGCTCGCCTCCGCCGCGGTCGGGCTGCACGTCGACGGCGGCGTGATCCGCTCCTCCCGCATCGCCCTCGGCGGCATCGGCACGAAGCCGTGGCGCGCGCACTTCGCCGAGGCCGTGCTGATCGGGCAGAAACCGTCGGCGAAGATTTTTCGTGACGCCGCCGAGGCGGAGATGAAGGGGGCTAAAGGCTACGGCATGAACGACTACAAGATCGAGCTGGGGAAGCGGACGCTCGTGCGCGCGCTCGAGGAGCTGTCATGATCGGCGAGGGACGCGACCGCGTCGACGGACGCGCCAAGGTCACGGGCGGCGCGCGCTACGCGGCAGAGAACAACCTCGACGGCATCGTGCACGCTGTCGTCGTCCCGGCCATCATCCCGAGCGGCACGATCAAGGCAATCAACACCGCGACGGCGAAGAACGCGCCGGGCGTCATCGCCGTCCTCTCGCATCTCAACGCTCCGAAGCTCAACGCTCTGCAGTCGGGAAATTTCGCCGAGCACTTCGTTCCCTTCAGCGACGCGACGGTGCACTACGTCGGCCAGCAGATCGCCGTCGTCGTCGCCGACACGCTCGAGCATGCCACGCACGGCGCGGAGCTGGTCTACGTCACCTACGAGGCCGCGCCGGCGCGCACAGACATGAACGCGCTGCGCAACGAGGCCACGGAGAAAGGCTCACAGCAGGCGCCCCCGTTCACGAAGGGCGATCCGCTCGGCGCGTTTGCCACCGCGCCGGTGAAGGTCGACCACGTCTACCGCACCCCGCACGAGCATCACAACCCGATCGAGGCGCACTCGATCGTCGCGGCCTGGGACGGCGACCGCGTCACGCTGCACGACTCCTCGCAGAACATCTTCGCCGTGCGCACGACGCTGTCGCAGGCCTTCGGGATTCCGAAAGAGAATGTTCTCGTCGTCTCGCCGTTCGTCGGCGGCGCGTTCGGCAGCAAGGGCTCGACGTGGCCGCACGTCCTCATCGGCGCGCTGGCCGCGCGCGTCGTGAAGCGGCCGGTGAAGCTGTGGCTGCCGCGCAAGCAGCTCTTCTTCACGAACGGCCACCGCCCCGAGACCGAGCAGCGCGTGGCCCTCGGCGCGACGACGGACGGCAAGCTCGTCGCCCTGATCCACGAGGGCGTCAGCCAGGGCAACAAGATCTCCGACTACAACGAGCGCTTCACGCGGCCGACGCGGACGATCTACGCCTCGCCGAACATCCGGGCCGTGAACAAAGTCGTGGAGCTGAACGTGTCGACGCCGACGTACATGCGCGCGCCCGGCGAGAACCCCGGCATGTACGCGATCGAGTCGGCCATGGACGAGCTCGCGGTGGCGCTGAAGATGGACCCGATCGCGCTGCGCCTGGCGAACTACGCGGACGCCGATCCGTCCGACGGCAAGCCGTGGTCGAGCAAGTCGCTCAAGGAGTGCTACGCGCGCGCCGCGGAGCGCTTCGGATGGCCGCGGCGCACGCCGGAGCCGCGCTCGATGCGCGACGGCCGGCTGCTGATCGGGATGGGGATGGCCAGCTCGACGTACCCGGCGCACCGCTCGCCGGCGTCGGCGCGGGCGCGGATGAACAACGACGGCACGGCCGTGGTGTCGTCGGGGACGCACGAGATGGGGATGGGCACGGCGACGGTGATGGCCCAGCTGGCCGCGGAGACGCTCGGCCTTCCGCCGGAGCGCGTGCGCTTCGAGTACGGCTCGACGCAGCTGCCGCAGGCGCCGATCTCCGCCGGCTCGATGACGGCGGCGAGCGTCGGCTCGGCGGTGTTCCAGGCGGCGACGGCGCTGAAGCAGAAGCTCGCCGAGCTCGGCTCCGGCACCGACTACGCCGCGCTGCTGCACGCGCATTACCTGCCGTTCGTGGAAGTGTCGATCGATGCGAAGCCGGACCCGTCGGAGCAGCAATATTCATCGCATGCCTTCGGCGCGCATTTCGCCGAGGTCAGCGTCGATCCCGATCTCGGGCTGGTGAGGATGCGGAGGATGGTGAGCGCCTTCGCCGGCGGCCGCATCCTCAACGCCAAGACCGCGCACAGCCAATACCTCGGCGGGATCGTGATGGGAATCGGCATGGCCCTGCTGGAGGCGACGCATTTCGACAAGCGCGCCGGCTCGTACACGAGCATCAACCTCGGCGAGTACCTCGTCCCGGTGAACGCCGACGTCCGCAACATCGACGTGATCCTCGTCGACGAGGAGGACGCGCACGTGAAGCCGATCGGGGCGAAGGGCATCGGCGAGATCGGCATCGTCGGCGTGGCCCCAGCCATCGCGAACGCGGTGTACCACGCGACGGGGAAGCGGGTGCGGGAGTTGCCGATCACGTGCGAGAAATTGTTGTGAGTCGCGCCGGCGTCCGCGCCGGCCGGTAGGCGGTCGTCTCGACCGCCGAGGCGCCGAGACGCCGGCGCGACTCTCCTACAACGCCCTGGTCCGGATTAGCTCCTGTGCCTTCGCGATCAACGCATCGACGGACATGGTGCTCTGCTGCCCGCCGCGCTCGCGCAGGGCCACGCTGCCGCTGGCCGCTTCCTTCTCGCCGACGACGAGCATGAACGGCACCTTCTGCAGCTGCGCGTTGCGGATCTTCGCGCCGAGCTTCTCGTTCGACTCGTCGATCTCCGCGCGGATTCCCGCCGCCTTCAGCTTGGCCAGCACCTCGCGGCCGTAGTCGGTGAATTTTTCGGAGAGGGGGAGCACAACAGCCTGCACGGGCGCGAGCCAGAACGGGAACGTGCCGGCGAAGTGCTCGATGATGATGCCGATGAAGCGCTCCAGCGATCCGAGGATGGCCCGGTGGATCATTACCGGGCGGTGCTCGGCGTTGTCGGCGCCGATGTACTCGAGCTTGAAGCGCTCCGGCAGCGCGTAGTCGACCTGCACGGTGCCGAGCTGCCACGGCCGTCCGATGGCGTCGGTGACCTGGTACTCGAGCTTCGGGCCGTAGAACGCTCCTTCGCCGGGGTTGATGTGATAGGCGAGCCCGTTCCGCTTCAGCGAATTCTCCAGCGCGGACTCGGCGGCGTCCCACATCGCGTCCGTGCCGAGGCGTTTCTCGGGACGGGTCGAGAGGGCGATGCGGACGTCGGTGAAGCCGAAGACGTCGTACATCTCCTTGATCAGATGCAGCTCGCGGTCGATCTCCCCTTCGAGCTGCTCGGGAGTGATGAAGAGGTGCGCATCGTCCTGCGCGAACGCGCGCACGCGCACGAGCCCCGCGGTCACGCCGCTGCGCTCGTAGCGGTGCAGCCGCGCGAAGTCGGCTAGGCGCAGCGGGAGGTCGCGGTAAGAGCGGCGCTCCATCGCGTAGATCTGGGTATGGCCGGGGCAGTTCATCGGCTTGAGGCCGTACTCCTTCTCCTCGACCTCGGAGAAGAACATGTTCTCCTTGTAGTTGTCGTAGTGGCCGCTGATCTTGAACAGCTCGGTGTCCCACACCAGCGGGGTGACGACCTCGGAGTAGCCGTCGCGGCGGTAGTACTCGCGCACGAAGTCGATCAGCTCGTTGTAGATCACCGCCCCCTTCGGCAGGAAGTTCGGCATGGCCGGCGCGAAGGACGAGAAGTAGATCAGGCCGAGCTCGCGCCCGAGCTTGCGGTGATCGCGCGCCTTGGCCTCTTCGACCTGCTTGAGGTGCGCGTCGAGTTGCTCCTTGTCGGCCCAAGCGGTGCCATAGATCCGCTGGAGCATCTGGTTGCGCTCGTCGCCGCGCCAGTACGCGCCGGCGACGTGGGTGAGCTTGAACGCGCCGAGGCGGCCGGTGGAGGGGACGTGCGGTCCGCGGCAGAGATCGAACCACTGGCCCTGCCGGTAGACGGAGAGTGTCTCGTTGCCGGGGATGCTCTCGATGATCTCGACCTTGTACTTCTCGCCGGCGTCGCCGAAGACGCGCACGGCCTCGTCGCGCGACCACTCCTCGCGGCGGATCGGCAGATCGCGCGCGACGATCTCGGCCATCTTCTCCTCGATGCGCCGGAGGTCGTCGTCGCTGAAGGGGCGATCGGTGGCGAAGTCGTAGTAGAAGCCGTTCTCGATGACGGGGCCGATCGTGACCTGAGTCCCGGGGAAGAGCTCCTGCACGGCCATGGCCATGAGGTGCGCGGTGGAGTGGCGGATGGTGTCGAGGCCGTCGGCCGATTTCGGCGTGACGATCTCGACCTTCGCGCCGTCCGGCACGTTGGCGTAGACGTCGACGCACTTGCCGTCGACCTTGCCGGCGACGGCGTCCTTCTGCAGGCGCTTGCCGATGGCGCCGGCGACGTCGAGGACGGTAGCGTTGTCGGGGACTTCTCGTCGGGAGCCGTCCGGGAGCTGTTCGTTCATCGCAAAAACCTTCCCAAAATGAAACAGGGCCGAGTTGCGTCGGCCCTGTCGTTGATTGCTTTTGAAAACAAGATCATCGACAGGGGAGCGAGGGCGTTCCCGTCGTTCGCGTCTGCCGAGTGGTCGTGGCCTTCATGGCTGTCGGAGTATATAGCATCGCTCGTGCCCTTCACGATTCCGGGGCGCGAAAACGTCCTGTAGTCATGGAAGAGGTGCACCGCTGGCGCGGCTCGACCGAGGAGCGCGCGGCCCCGCCGCGCGACCTGCGGCACTTCGCCTACTTCGACGCCCAGCTCGGCCATCCCGACTGGCGCGGCAAGCGCGTGCTCGACTTCGGCGGCAACGACGGCAACCTCCTGCTCGACCCCGCCTGCACGATCGCCGAGGAGGACTACACGTGCATCGACGTCCTCGCCGGCGCGCTGGAGACGGGACGCGCCCAGTTCCCGCGCGCGACGTGGATCCGCTACGACCGCTACAACTGCTCGTTCAACCCCGAGGGGGTGGAAAGGCTGCCGATCCCGCCGACGGAGCGCTTCGATTTCATCCTGGCCTACTCGGTGTTCACGCACACGACGCGCGAGGACATGCACGACCTCGTCGCCCAGCTGCGCGCGCGCCTCGCGCCCGGCGGCGCGCTGGCGTTCACGTTCATCGACCCGCAGTGGCGTTCCTGGCCCGACACGTTCGCCGGCACGAACCTGGAGTGGCGCCTCGGCCGCTTCGCGGAGACGAACGCAGCGCTCGACGTGGAGGCGCTGGCCGCGCAGGTCCGCGGCGCGCCGTGGTGCGCGCTCGTCGACGGCCGCGAGATCTTCGCCGCCGACAACGGGGTGTGGGACGGCCAGCCGTGCCTCAGCTACCACGTCTACCACACCGCGGAGTTCATGCAGCGCGAGTTCCCCGAGGCCGTCATCCGCCCGCCGGTGAACCGGGAGATGCAGCACTGCTGCATTTTGCGGAGATCTTGATCAGCGCACGACCGTGGCGTCGAACAGCGCCAGCACGCGATCGACCGAGGCGAACTGCGCGTGGCGGTTGTCGGACTTCAGCGTGTGCGGGTTGTAGGCGAGGACGACTTCCAGCGAGGGGAAGTACCAGACGCGCGGCAGGGCGCGCGTCATCCGCTCGGCGACGAGGCGCAGCGTGCACTTCGCCAAAAACGACGTCGTGATCACCTCGGCGCCCGCGAACGTGGCGAAGCGCGGCACGGGGCTCACCGTCAGCAGCACGTCGAGCTGCGGGTTGAGCGCGCGCAGCCGCGTCAGCGACTCCTCGAGCCAGGCCACGTTCTCCTCCAACGAGAAGATGCGCGCCTCGAACTGATCGTGATCGCGCAGCGGCCGCCGCCCCCAGACCAGGCCGGTGCGCCGCTCCACCCATCCCTCGCTCTGCCCGAGCGTGAGGATGAGCACGCGCGCCTCCGCGAAGATGCGCCGCGACGCCGCGCGATGCGCGCGGATGGCCGCCTCCGCCTCCTCGCGCGTCGCGAAATGGCTGGTCTCCTCCTCGCGCAAGGGATCGAACCACCCTTCCTCCGAGCACCCGACCGGCATCGGGAAGTCGTCGGTCGTCGAGTAGAGAACGATCTGGCGGAAGCAGGGAATCGCGTAGACGCGCCCCCAATTCGCCGAGGTCGGAAAGAATCCGGTCGTGTCATCCTCGGCGGTGAGGTAGTGGAATCCCTCTTCGCGCATGTGCCGCGCGAACTCCTGAGCGAAGCACGAGCCGATCGATGCCACCGGCGTCTGCTTCGTGATCACCAGCCCCTCGAGCAGCGGCGCGATGCCGTCGCGGAGGCAGTCGTCGAAGCGAGTGCCCTCGGGGTAAATCTGCGCGGGCGAGAGGTTGTAATGCGGCCGCCCCCGATGCGGTGCCGGGCGATGGCGCATGAAGTCCTCGAAGCGATCGCGAAGAAACTGTCGTACCGGCCGGGGCAGCACCGACTTCAGCACGTCTTTGGCGAGACTCATCGCTGTCATGGTAGGCCCCAGCGGGCTCGAACCGCTGACCTCCACCGTGTCAAACAGCCTATCTCCGGTTCCCGCGCCCATGACCCAGGGTGGGACGGGATCGCCCACAAGCACCCAAGCTGCTCCGTCGCCAGCACTTGAGAACGACACCGGCTACTCGGGAGCGTAGGACATCGTGAGCCTCGGTAACACACGATAACCGCCGTGAGACAGGCGCGGTAGGCAATTTGGTAGTCGCATTTGCCTTCTACGCGTAGGCCAAACGAAGTGAGCATTCCCATCATTGGCGTCGGCCGAGTGGACGTGACCTTCATGGCGTGTGGGTGCGCTGCTCGTGCGGCGGCGGTTCTCTACTCACCGAGCGTGAATTTGACGCTTTTGAGGATACCCGGCAGTTCAGGCCTGGCAAGCTCCTTCGCTACTTTGCAACGGTCTCCCGCGACTGGCGCATCCGGCGATGCACTTGCTTGCGCCGGCGCTCGGTGATCTGAAAGTAGATTTGTGTGGACGAGATGTTCGCGTGGCCGAGTTGGTCCTGCGCGTCCGAGATGTCGATTCCGGCGTTTGCGAGGTGTGTTCCGAGCGTGTGCCGAAACGCATGGGGATGGCGCAGATCCGGCGGCAGACCGACCTTCGTCGCGTAGTACCGGAAAAGCTCGAAGATCGTGCGTCCGGAAGGTGGCGCGCAGCGGCGCCGCTTCCGCGGAAGAGGTACGGCACCCGTTGTTCGGCCGAACGGCAAGGTACTGCCGGAGGAGCGCGAGGCTGCTCGCGAACATCGGGTACCAGAGGGACCGGCCGCCTCTTGAGACGGCCGACGAAGATCCGGCCATCGACGATATCATCGATCCGAAGCAGCGCCGCCTCGCCGTGGCGGAGCGGCATGCAAGTACAGAAGGTTGAAGAGTCACGAATGTTCCTCTTCGGGATCGCGCGCATGAACGCCCAATACTGCTCCTTCATT
>JBKOUP010000059.1:0-9436 GCA_046723495.1 Acidobacteriota bacterium | reverse complement strand
CGCCGAATGCGGCCGCCAGCGGCACGTTCTCCGTGCCGGCGCGACGCCGCCGCTCCTGCGCGCCGCCGAAGAGATAGCGGTCCATGGTCAGGCCGCCGCGCACGTACATCGCTCCGATGCCTTTCGGCGCGTGCAGCTTGTGCGCGGAAAGCGACAGCGTGTCGACGCCGAGGGCGTTCACGTCGACATCGATCTTCCCCGCGGCCTGCACGGCATCGCAATGAAGATGGATGCCGCGCTCGCGGCAGACGCGGCCGACGTCGGCGACCGGCTGAATGACGCCGGTCTCGTTGTTCGCAAGCATCATGGCCACGAAGCGCGTCTCCGGCCGCATCGCCGCGATGACGGCCTCGGCCGGTACGACCCCGTTGCGCGCCGGCGGCACGATCGTCACGGCGTGGCCTCGGCGGGCCAATTCTTCGATCGGCTCGAGCACGCTGGGGTGCTCGATGGCCGTTGTCACAATGTGGGAACGCCCCGCCCCGAAGATCGCCGTGTTATTGCTCTCTGTCCCGCCGCTCGTGAAAATGACTTCACGCGCATTCGCACCGATCAAGGCCGCAACCGATTCGCGGGCTTCTTCGATTCGGCGGCGCGCGGTTTGGCCCTCGCGATGAATACTGCTCGGGTTGCCATAGACATCACGGAACACCGTATGCAGAGCGTCGAGAACGACCGGATCAATCGGCGTCGTGGCGTTGTTGTCGAGGTAAACCCGCATATGACCACTCTGAAAAGAATTACGATCTTTTCTTTCTTCCTTTTCCTCGCGGCGAACGTTCCCCTTCGGGCCGACGACGGTACCACGCCGCCGCCACCGCCGCAGAAGGCGGCCGACAACAAGCCCGCCCCGCCCGAGCCCGGCGTGCGCAAGCTCTCGCGCCGGGAGCGGAAGGAGCGCATCAAGAATCTCTCGGACAAGTACCGGGAGTTCCTCACCGAAGTCGAGCCGATCATGCAGCCGGCGGAGCTGGACACGTTCCTCCTCCTCGAGACCGACGCCCAGCGCGACCTCTACATCGACGATTTCTGGCACCGCCGCGACGTCGCCCAGGGCACGACGAACCAGACCTTCAAGAAGCAGTATTACGACCGCATCGAGGCCGTGAAGGAGGAGTTCAAATACCTCTCTTCCGACCGGGCCCGCATCTGGCTGATTCACGGCCAGCCGGAAGACCGCATCAAGATCGCAAACTGCCGCTTCCTGCAGCCCATCGAAATCTGGAAGTATTTCTACATCCCCGGAATGGGTCACGACGTCCGCTTCCTCTTCGTGGCACCGCGCAACGGCATCGAGTTCCGTCTCTGGATGCCGATGTCGCCGGACGCCCTCAGCGAGCTGGTCTCGCAGGACGCGATCGGGATGGGCATCCGGCCGGAGGACGGCGTCGCCAACGTCTTCGCGCCGGCATCGCCGGGCTCGCCGATGACCAAGCTGGAGGTCAACTGCCAGAACGGCGATGAGGTCCTCAAGGCCGTCGCCTACATGCAGCTGAACAAGACCGACATCGTCAAGGTCTTCGAGCCGCAGCCGGTGAACGAGGAGGACGTGCACAAGATCCTCCGCTCGGTCGTGCTGGCCACGCCGAACGCGCCGAAGCTCTCCACCGAATTGGCGGTGGCCTTCCCGGCCCGGCAAGGAGGGAAGACGGACGCGCAGATCACGCTGCTCGTGCCGCGCTCCGAGGTCAAGGTCAGGGACGTCAACGGCACGAAGCTCTACAGCCTCGAAGTCACCGGCGAGGTCCTCAAGGAAAACTCGCTGTGGGAGAACTACCGCTACCGCTTCGACTATCCGGGCGAGATGACGGAGGAGAAGCTGGCCGTGGTCATCGACCGCTTCCTCCGTCCCGCGAATTACCGCTCGCGCATCAAAGTCGTCGATCCGAATTCGGGCGCCGAGGCCATCGTGGAGAAGGACCTGGCCGTGCCGGAGATCTTCGACACGCCGGACCAGCAGAAGCAGAAGGCCGCCGCAAACGCCGCCGTGGCCGCGCTCAAGGACAACATCGAGACCAACGCCACGACGCTGCGCATCGTGCCGCTCACCGACGACCTTCTCAGCGGCATCCAGCACATCGAGACCATCACCTCCGGCGACATCAAGGCGGTCGAGTTCTACCTCGACGGCAAGAAGATCATGATCAAGCGCCAGCCGCCGTTCACGCTCGATCTCGACTTCGGCGAGGTGCCGCAGGTGCGCCACATCCGCGCCGTGGCCCTCAACGAGAAGGGCGAGCCGGTCACCGGCGACGAGGTCGACGTCAACACCGGCAACGATCCGTTCCGGGTGCGCATCGTCTCGCCGCGCGTGGCCCTGAAGGCGCACGGGCAGACGCGCGTGGAGATGGCCGTGAAAGTCCCGGAGGGGAAGAAGCTCGACCACGTGGAGCTCTACCTCAACACCACGCGCATGGCCGAGCTGTTCGGACCGCCGTTCGTGCAGACGATCGACATCCCGCCGAGCGAAGGCGTCGGCTACATCCGCGCCGTGGCCAAGCTGAAGGACGATCCCCAGCCGCCGGTCGAAGACGTGGTGATGATCAACACGCCCCAGTTCATGGAGGAGGTGAACGTCCACCTCGTCGAGCTGCCGACGACGGTGATCCGCAACGGTCACCCTGTCAATGACCTGCCCCAAACGGCATTCAAGGTCCTCGACGACGGGAAGCCGGTGAACGTGACGAAGTTCGAGCACGTCACGAACCTTCCCCTGTCGATCGGCATGGCCATCGACACGTCGGGATCGATGCAGCCGCGCATGTCCGAAGCGCAGAAGGCGGGCTCGCAGTTCTTCACGAACGTGATGCGCAAGGGCGACCGGGCCTTCCTGGTGTCGTTCGACACGCAGCCGCAGCTGGTCCAGCGCTGGTCGACGAAGGTGGCCGACGTGAACGCTGGCCTGGCCAAGCTGCACGCCGAGGAGTCGACGTCGCTGTACGACGCCATCGTCTACTCGCTCTACAACTTCGTCGGGGTGAAGGGACAGAAGGCGCTGATCGTGATCACTGACGGCCGGGACACGTCCTCGAAGTTCTCGTTCGACCAGGCCGTGGAGTACGCGCGCCGCGCGGCGGTGCCGATTTACGCGATCGGCATCGGCATCCGCGGCACCGAGGTCGACACGCGCTACAAGCTCGGCCGCTTCTGCAGCGAGACCGGCGGCAACATCTATTACATCGAGTCGGCCGCCGACCTTGGCCGCATCTACGGCGACATCCAGAACGAGCTGCGCTCCCAGTACATCCTCGGCTTTTACCCGGCCAGCGGCGTGAAGCCGGGCTCGAAGTGGCGCGAGGTGTCGGTGCAGGTGAGCGAAGGACGGGCCAAGACGATTCGCGGGTATTACCCGTGATGTGGATCGCGCTGGCGGCGATGCTCGCCGGCGCGCCTCCTCACGGGTTCGTGCCGCACATCGAAGGCGGCGGCGACGCGACGATCGACGCCTGGTCGATTCTGGTCAAGATCGACCGCGACGGCGCGCCCTCGGTCGACGGACTGCAGCGGCGGCTGCACTATCCCGGCGAGATCGCTCCCTGCGCGTCGCCCGCGAATCTGCGCGACGTGCACAGCGCCGCGTTTCCAGAGCCGCGGCGCTGGTCGGGCGACTGGACGATCACCGACGTCGTCGTGACGGCGATGAATGCCCGCGGCCGCGCGACGTGCGCGCGGGTCTACGCCGTCGTCATCGATGCCCCGCACAACGCGCGGCAGTACCCGCTCGGCTTCGGCGCGCACATCCCCCTGGCGGAAGGCGCGGCCGCGATCACGATCAGCGGCTGGCGCGGAATGCCCGAGCGGACGTACTCGATCGCCGAGCTGCGGCGGCGATTCGGGCGCTAGCCGCCGGTCCCCGTCTTCCGGCTCGAACCCTGCACATTGACTTCACGGTTGCGGCGCAGAAATAATGACGGACCCGAGCGTAGGCGCTAAGTCATGCTGGACAAAGAGCGAAGTTTCTTCTCGCAGCACCATGACGAGCTCCGTTCCAAATACCCGGATAAGTTCGTTGTGATTAAGGACGAGACCGTCGTTGGTGCGTTCCCCACGCATGACGAAGCATTGGAATACGGTGCACGGGAGTTTGGCCTGCAGTCGTTTCTTGTCCGGAATGTAAATCAGGCCGAGGATTTGGAGATCACGGTTCCAGCTTTGGCGTTAGGAATCTTGCGTGCCGATACTTCACACCCAGTACGAAGGTGAGCTTCAGCAGCCTGACGGCACGAAGGTCCAGGTCTCACCCCAATTTGCCCTCATACAGCAAGGGCCGATCATTCAGGTTGTCCTTGGGCTGGCGCAATCATTCGCAAATCAGATTATTCAGCAGGGTCATCCCGCGCCGCGCTTCTGTAACTTGTATCGATGACGAAATTGCCCAATCGATGGGCTTACCAGTCATCGACGTGGTCCAGATGACATCGGCATCGCATGCTTCGACTCCTGCGAATGTCTATCCGGTGCAGTTACAGATCGTCGGTACACCCATTCGCGTCGAAGTGCCGCGTGGGCTGGGCGCGACGCTGAAACCTCAAAATATTGTCGCGTTGATCGGCCGCGATTTCCTTCAGCATTGCGCTGTTTTTTATAATGGCTTTACGGGCCAACTTACACTTTCGATCTGACTCCCTGTCCCCTACCCGCCCGTCCCCGTCTTCCGCTCCGCGGCGATGCGCTCGCGCTCTGCGGCGCGCTCGGCGCGGCGCTGGTTCGCCTCGTCCTTGAGGCGCGAGCCGATCGCGCAGCCGGTCGCCGTCGTGGCCAGGCCGCCCTCGGCCGTCTCCTTGAGTCCGCGCGGCAGGGCCCGGCCGATGCGCACCATCGCCTCGACCACCTCGTCCATCGGGATCACCGACTCGACGCCGGCGAGGGCGAGCTGCGCGGCGGTCAGGCCGTGCACGGCGAAGAGCGCGTTGCGCTTCACGCATGGCACTTCGACCAGGCCGCCGACCGGGTCGCAGACCAGGCCGAGCGTGTTCTTCAGCGCCAGCGCGGCGGCGTGGATGCACTGATGTGTCGTGCCGCCCATCATGTACGCCACCGCGGCCGCGCCCATCGACGAGGCCACGCCGACTTCGTTCTGGCATCCGCCGGCGGCGCCGGAGATGTTCGCCGACAGGGCGATGATCGAGCCGATGCCGCCGGCAACGACGAGCGCGCGCACGGTCGTCTCCGGATCGACGCGGCGCTCCTCCTCGAGGGCCAGCAGCATTCCCGGCACGACGCCGCCCGCGCCCGCGGTCGGGGCGGCCACGATCACGCCCATGCGCGAGTTCTCCCCCATCACCGACAGGGCATAGAGCTCGGCCTTCACGGTCAGCGGATCGAGGAAGGTCCGCCCGCTCTCGAAGGCCTCGGCGAGCTTCTTCGCTTCGTTGCCGACGAGCTTTCCCATCGACAACCCGCCATGCTTGCCGCGCTCGACGCAGTCGCGCATCACCTCGCGGCGCCGGCGGAGGGCCATGAGGATCTGGTCGGCGGGGATGCCGTGCTCCTGCTCGTCGGTCTCGAGGAAGACCTCGGCGATGTCGCGTTGCGCGGCGAGCTCTTCCAGGTGCTTGAACGATTCGATCATTGCGCGCTTCGTAACGCGGCGGTTACTTCCAGAACTCCCACCACTTGCGCGTGCGCCAGCGCTTCCACACCGCCGGGTCCATGCCGCGGTCTTCGTGCGTGATTTGCAGCAACGCGGCGGCGATGTCGTGGCGGACGTTGTCGGATGTCTCGTGCTCGAGCAGGGCGATCAGCGGGTCGGTGGCGCGCGCGTCGCGCAGCTCGCCGAGCGCCCTGACCGCTCCGTCGCGAACGCCGTAGTCCTGTTCCTTGAGCAGGGCGAGCAACGCCGGGACAGTCGACGTGCCGCCGGCGCTGGCGAGTGCAGCGACAGCGTTGCTCCGGCTCGCCGCATCAGGATCCTTCAATGCCGCGGTCAACGCCGGCAAGGCCCGACGGTCGCGGCGCTCGCCGAGGCCGCGGATGGCGGCGCCGCGCACGGCGGCGTCGGGATCGGTCGTCAGCGCGATCAGCGGCGGCACGACGCGGGCGTCGCCGATGCCGCCGAGCGCGAACGTCGTCACGATGCGCATGTCGCGCTCCGCGTTCCGATCGTTCGCGAACGCCAGGAGCGGCTCGATCGCGCTGGCGTCGCCGACCGCGTACAGCGCCCGCGCAGCACTCCTGCGAATCGACAGGTTCTCGTTTTTCAGCGCTGCGAGGAGCCGCGGATCGGTGACGATTTTCGTCCCGCGCTTGCGGGCGATCTCCGCGGCCACGCCGAGCGCATCGGCGATTGCGGTGCGCGCGGCCGCGGCCGGCTCGGGCGGCGGCACGAGGAGCTCTTCGCCGGGCGTGAGGATCGCGTCGATCATCGCGGGGATGACGCGCGGGTCGGCGCTGTACTTGAGGTGCTCGGCGACGTTGTCGCGCCCGTTCCACGGCAGGCGCTTCAGGGCCTCGATCAGCATCGCCGTGTCGAGCCTCTCGTCGCCGATGGCCCGCAGCGCCGAGTCGGCTTCGGACGACGCCGTGGTCTGCACTCCTTCCGGCTCGCGCACGAGTTGCACGTCGTCGGCGAGCAGTTCCACGAGTGCGGGCGCCGCCGGAAGCGCGCGCGACCCGATGCGCGCCAGGCTGTATGCCGCGGCGCCGCGCACCCGCGCATCGGGCGAATGCAAGCCGGCGATCTTCTCGGCGATCTCCGGCGTCACGGCCTGCTTCTGCGTGCATGCAGCGAGGAGGAAGGCGGCCGTGAGGAGACGTTTCATGGAATCCTGTCCAAATACTTCGCTTCGTCGACGTCCGGAATCGCGCAGATCCGCTGCAGGGCCGCCTTCGACAGCGGCGAATCGACGTCGATCTGCATGAAAGCGTCCTTGCCGCGCTGCTTGCGCGAGCACGACAGCGAGGCGATGTTGATCCCCTCCTCGGCGATGATCTTGGTGACCTCGGAGATCATCCCCGGGCGGTCGCGGTAGAAGAGCAGCAGCGTCGGCGAGTCGCCCTTGAAGCGCGTCTGGAAGCCGTTGATCTTGAACACCTCGATGACGCCGCCGCCGATGGACGAGCCGGCGATCTCGGCCTCGCGGGTGGCGCCGCGGATCTCGATGCGGACGGTGTTCGGATGGACGTCGCCGAGGTCCTCTTCGGCGAACTCGATGTTGACGCCCATCTGCTCGGCGATGCGGATGGCCTCGGGGATGCGCGGGTCGTCGACGTTGAGCCCGATGGCGCCGCCGACCAGCGCGAAGTCGGAGCCGTGGCCGCGGTACGTCGCCGCCAGCGGCGGGTGCAGGACGAAGCGCACCGCGCGCGGCTCCTCGTCGAGGACTTCGCGGGCCACGCGGCCGAGGCGGGCCGTGCCGGCCGTGTGCGAGCTCGAGGGGCCGACCATCACCGGCCCCATGACGTCGAGGATCGAGACTTTGCGGTCGTGGCGAATGGCCATCGCCGCGAATTCTAGTAGACTGCCGCGCGGTCCTCATGGACGAAAAGCCCGTCATCCTCGTCGTCGACGACGACGTCCCGATCCTCATCCTGATGCAGAGCCTCCTCCGCGAGTTCGGCTTCGAGCCGGTCACCGCGGCGAACGGCAGCGACGCCGTCGAGCTGGCCCGAGGCCGGCAGCCCTCGCTCGTGCTGCTCGACAAGCACATGCCGGGGATGAGCGGCGAGGACGTGATCCGAGCCCTGCGCGACGACGTCGGCCTGGCCCGGCTTCCCATCCTGATCCTCAGCGGCGAGCCGGTGTCGAAGCAGGAGCTCGGCGCGCTTCGCGCGGACGGCGCGGTGCTGAAGCCCTTCGACGTGATGGCCCTGGTGACGCAGATTCGGGAGCATTTGCCGAGTTAGGTGACAGGGAACAGGGAACAGGTGACAGAGAACGGGAACAGGTGACAGATCCACCTGTCACCCGTCGCCTGTTCCCTGTCACCTTCGGTCACCTTCGAGGCACCGCCCGTGCACTCCCCGCAAATCCGTGCGGTTTGTTTTGTGCACCGCGGGCGGATTGCTGCTGATCCTCGCGGTGGCCGTCGACGTCGTCTGGACCACGCTGGGAACGCACGGCGGCGGTCCGTTGACGGGTCACGGCATGCGCATCCTCTGGCGCGGGGCTATCGCCCTGCACCGGCGGCGGCCGGCGCACCGGCTCCTCTCCTTCGGCGGATCGGTCCTGCTGTCGATGACCGTCATCGTCTGGATGGGACTGCTGTGGCTCGGCTGCTTCATCGTCTTCAGCGGGCGGCCCGACGCCGTCGTGCGCGCGCGCGGCCGCGCGCCCGTGACGGCCGAGGAGCGCGCCTACTTCAGCGGCGCGACGCTCTTCACCTTCGGCAACTCCGAGTACGTGCCGAACGGCCCGCGCTGGCGCGCCGCCACGGTGCTCACCGGCGCGATGGGACTCGGCACGGCCACGCTGGCGGTCACGTACTTGCTGCAGGTCCTCTCCTCGGTCGTCCTGAAGCGCACCGTCGGCGCGCTGATCTCCGACACCGGCGGCACGCCCGCGGAGATCCTCGGCCGAGCCTGGACGGGCGAGACCTTCGACGGACTCGATCTCTTCCTGTCCCAGCTCACCACGATGCTGCACCAGATCACCGAGCAGCACCTCGCCTATCCCGTCCTGCACTACTACCACAGCGAACAGCTGCGCACGGCGACATCGGTGCGCATCGCTTCCCTCAACGAGCTCATCCTCATTTTGTGCCACGGGGTCGCGCCCGCGGCACGCCTGTCGCCGATGACGGTTCTGCCCGTTCGCGACGCGCTGGCCGGCTTCGCCAGGGTGCTGGAGAAGGAGTTCGTCGAAGCCGCCCCACGGCCCGCCGCCGCCGCCGTCGCTGGCGCCGATCCGCGAGCTCGGCGTGCCGGCGGTCGCCGACGCCGAGTTCTTCGCCAGAGTCGCTGAGTCCGACAAGGTCCGGCGTTTGCTACTTGGTCTCGTAGACGGGGACGGCTGGGCCTGGGAGGACGTCAACCGCCAATGACGCGCACGATTCTCATCGTCGAGGACGATCCGCCGACGCAGATGCTGCTGGAAACGCTGGTGCAGCGCGACGGGTACACGAGCGTCATCGCCGGCGACGGCAAGACGGCCATCGACTTGCTCGGCTCCGGCGAGTTCGTGGCCGTCATTCTCGACCTGATGATGCCGGAGGTCGGCGGCGGCGACGTGATCGACTTCCTGGCCCGCGAGCAGAAGCGCGTGCCGGTCATCGTCTGCACCGCCGCAGGGACAGCGCGCACGGCCGAGCTCGACCGCGGCGTGGTCAACGCTGTCGTGCGCAAGCCGTTCGACATCGAGGAGCTGATGGCGACGATCAAGACGCTGACGACGTAGGGGGCAGAGCGCAGGGGGCGGGGCGCAGGTGGTTTCCTTGCCACCGCATGATCGTCATCTCTGGCCGAAGGTCGTGCCGCCGCGAGGTCACCACCTGCGCCC
>JBKOUP010000079.1:0-7507 GCA_046723495.1 Acidobacteriota bacterium | reverse complement strand
GCCGGAGGAGAGGCGGATGCCGCCGAGGCGCGTGTCGGCGAAGAGGGTCGTGATGGCGTCGTCGTAGACCGCCATCTGGCGCGGATGGATCGTGATCGTCTTCGGCGCGGCGGCGCTGTTGTCGCTGTTGCCGGTCGGCAGGAAGTAGGCCTGGATCTGGATGTCCTTCGTCGACGACGGGTTGAAGATGCGCAGATCGGTGCGGAACGAGCCGACGCCGCCGTTGCCGACCGTGCCGCCGATGCTTAGGAATGCATCCTTTGAAAATGCGAAGGTTGCGAGTCCGGTGAGCAGGAGAAAGAGGGTCGTTGTGCGTCGCATGAGGACACAATTATCCATGAAATCACTTGCTTAAGTGACGAGGATCACATCCGGGGTGTCACGTTATTGAAAATCGAAGGGCGCAGGGCGGAGGGGGCCGGGCGCAGGTGGTGTTCTCGCGACGGCACGCGCCTCGTTGAGGGCACGCGCGACCGGCAGGACAACCATCTGCGCCCCGCCCCCTGCGCCCTGCGCCCTGCACCTAAAACAACGCCGGCTCCTGATACGTCCCGAACACGTCGCGCAGGGCGTCGGAGACCTCCCCCACCGTCGCGTAGGCGCGCACAGCGTCGAGGATGAACGGCATCGTGTTCGCGCTCGCGTCGGCGGCGGCGTTGCGGAGGGCCTGCAGCGTCTCCTCGACTCTTCGGGCGTCGCGCGTGGCGCGCACCGTTTGCAGCCGCTCGAGCTGCTCCGCCGTCACCGACTCATCGATGTAGAGGATCTCGTACGGCTCCTCCTCCTCGAGCTGGAAGGCGTTGACGCCGACGACGAGCTTCTCGTTGCTGTCGATCGAGCGCTGGTACTGATACGCGGCGTCCCAGATCTCGCGTTGCGGGAAGCCCGCTTCGATCGCTTCGACCATGCCGCCGAAGCGGTCGATCTTCTCGATGTAGTCGAAGCAGCCCTGCTCCATGCGGTTCGTCAGCTCCTCGACGTAGAACGAGCCGGCCAGCGGATCGACGGTGTTGATCACGCCCGACTCGTGGGCGAGGATCTGCTGCGTGCGCAGGGCGATGCGCGCGGCCTTCTCCGTCGGCAGGGCCAGCGTCTCGTCGAGCGAGTTCGTGTGCAGCGACTGCGTCCCGCCCAGCACCGCCGCGAGCGCCTGCACGGTCACGCGGACGATGTTGTTGTACGGCTGCTGCGCCGTCAGCGAGCAGCCCGCCGTCTGCGTGTGGAAGCGGCACATCCAGGAGCGTGGGTCGCGCGCGCCGTAGCGGTCGCGCATGACCTTCGCCCACACCCGCCGCGCGGCGCGGAACTTGGCCACCTCTTCGAACAGGTCGTTGTGGGAGTTGAAGAAGAACGACAGCCGCGGCGCGAAGTCGTCGACGTCGAGCCCGGCCCGGACGCCGTACTCGACGTACTCCATGCCGTCGCGCAGGGTGAAGGCCAGCTCCTGCAGCGCCGTCGAGCCGGCCTCGCGGATGTGGTAGCCGCTGATGGAGATCGTGTTGTACTTCGGCACGTTCTCGGCGCAGAAGCGGAAGATGTCGGTGATCAGACGCATCGAGGGGCGCGGCGGGAAGATGTACTCCTTCTGGGCGATGTACTCCTTGAGGATGTCGTTCTGCAGCGTGCCGCTGATCTTCTTCCAGTCGGCGCCCTGCTTGTCCGCGACGGCCAGGTACATGGCCAGGAGGATCGGCGCGGTGGAGTTGATCGTCATCGAGACGGTGACGTCCTCGAGGCGGATGCCGTCGAAGAGGACTTCCATGTCCGCGAGGGAGTCGATGGCCACGCCGCATTTGCCGACTTCGCCGGCGCTGAAGTGATGGTCGGAGTCGTAGCCGTAGAGCGTCGGCAGGTGGAAGGCTGTCGACAGCCCGGTCTGCCCGTGCGCGAGGAGGTACTTGAAGCGCTCGTTGGTGTTCGCCGCGCTGCCGAAGCCGGCGAACTGGCGCATGGTCCAGAGCCGTCCGCGGTATCCGGCCGGGTGGATGCCGCGCGTGTAGGGGAACTCGCCCGGCCAGCCGATCTCGTTCCAGTCCTGCCCGGCCACCGACGCCGGCGTGGCCATCGGATTCGTCTCCATGCCGCTGACGGTGGTGAAGTCGTTTTTCCAGGCCGGCTTCTTCGTGGCCTCGCGGCGCCAGGCCGGCTCGTCCTTCTTCACCCGGTCGAGCGTTTCGGAGGCGAAGAGCGGGAGCTGCTCGGCGTCGACGGCGTGGCCGGGCGGCAGAGTCGGGGCGGACTTTTCGAGATCGAGGTTGCGGCTCATGATTTCATCGTATCTCAAAGCGCGGGCCACGCTTCTCCAGGAACGCGGCGAGCCCTTCCTGCGGCTCGCCGGCGGCGAACAGAAGGGCGAACGCCGCGCGCTCGAGGGCGTCGCCGCCGCGGCGCGAAAGGAGCTCCGCGGCGACATCGAGCGCGAGCCGGCTGCGCGCGCCGAGGTCGAAAACGCCGTCCGCGACCGCGCGGGCGTCGAGCTCGCCGAGGAGGTAGCGGCGGTACGCGTCCGGACCGAGGCGCCAGAGGAGCGCGCCGGCGAGGGAGGCGTCGATCGGGAGCGTGGCCGTCTCGGTGACGACGAGCCAGTCGGCAAGGAGGTCCTCGGCGGTGATCTCGCCGGTGGCGATCGCGACTCTCATCGCTTCCTCGCCACGAGGAGCAGCCCCGGCCCGAACGGAATCCACCCGAACAGCCGGTCGATCGAGAAGACCGCGCGCACAGCGTTGACGAGCCACCGCGCCCGCCCCGCGCGCGCGACCGACTGCAGCGCCGCGTCGCCGGCCACCTCGCGGCGCGCGCGGCGCACGTTCATCGGCAGGAGGAAGATCGTGTCGTAGGCGAGCACGATCGGGAATCCCCAGAACGTCGCCTTCACGATCTCGAATCCGGCGAAGAGCGCCGCCAGCTGCGCGCGCGCGTAGCGGCGGCGGTGCTCGTAGTAGTCGTCGCTGCGCGTCCAGAGCGACTGCAGCGCCGGTACCGTGGCGATGCACGTGCCGCCCGCGCGGAGGACGCGGCCGATCTCGCGCGCCGCGCCGGCGTCGTCGTCGAGATGCTCGAGCGTCTCGCCGGTGGTGACGCCGTCGAACGCGCCGCCGCGGAATGGCATGCGCGTCATGTCGCCGACGACGCTCGGCGTGCCATTACGTGTCGCGTAGAGCGCCGCCTCGAAGGCCGCGTCGATCCCGAAGACGCGGTAGCCGCGCTGCTGCATTCGCCGGGCGAGCTGGCCGAGGCCGACGGCGCCGTCGAGGACGCGCGCGCCGGCGGGCAGGCGCTCGACTTCATCGAGGATGATGCCGAGACGGTATTCGTGACGCGGCCCGAACATCTCGGGCTGCGTCCCCCACGCATGCGTTCCGCCGCCCACTACCTCGGCGACACCGTCGCGGTGGCGCTGTCGCGCGTCCCGCAGGCGTTGGTGATGCGCACCCAGAACTCCGACGGCGCCGTGATTGCCGGCGTCTTCAGCGTCCTCGACGTCTCGCCGGAGAGCGGCGACGACGTGATTCCGCTGTGTCCCGAGTACCACTGGTAGTGGAACGGCCCATTGCCGCCCGGCACCGCCGTCAACGTCGCGCTCTGCCCCGAGGTCACGCTCTGCGACTGCGTGCCGAGATCGTTCACGCCGAGGAGGAACGGCGGCTGGCAGTCGACGATGACGAGGACGTAGTCGAACTGGTCGGCCATGTCGCTGCGCGAGGCCTTCACCGTGAGGATGTACGTCCCCGCCGGAGTGTCCGGCCCGATGGTGACGCGCATCGTGCGCGCCTCCGTGAGGTTGACGTCGGGCGTGCGCGGCAGGAACTGCACCGTGGAGTCGTCGGGCAGGCCGCTGGCGGTGTACACCGTCGTCTCGGTGCCCTTGGCCGGGAGATAGAGCGTGGTGTTTATGTCGGCGTGTTCCGTGTTCGAGAGCAGGACCTCGTGCGGGTCGAGGACGAGGAACTGGCTGCCCGCGCCCGCGGCGCCGCCGCAGGCGTTGATGATGGTGATGATGACGTCGGCGAGGTCGCTGGCGTCGGCCTTCGACTCCTCGAACAGGCCGCCCGAGGTCGTGACGACGTCCTGCATGATGGGGATGTCGATCGTGGGGTCGGTGCCGCCGCCGGTCGGAACGAAGATGCCGGTGATGCGGATGTCGGCGGACGCGGCGGCGACCGCCTGGGCGTGCGCGTTCTCGCCGTGCTGGCCGAGGGCGCAGTCGAAGCCCTGCGGGCCGGTGTCGGTGATGAGGATGATGATTTTCGCCGCGCTGGCGCGCCACTGGCCGGCGAAGGTGCCGGTCTGGCTGCCGGACGATCCGCTGCGCGGGCCGAGATGATTGACGACGGTGTCGAGCGCCTCGTCGTAGGCGATGCCTGCGCCGCAGCTGGAGACGGTCTTCATCTTCTGGACGGCGGTGTCGAGATCGGCGCGGTTGTTCGCCGACATGTCGAGGAGGACGGAGACGTCGTTGGCCGGCATGGCGATGAGGCCGAACTGGTAGTCGCCGCCCGAGGCGGCCTGGACAGCGTCGGCGATCTTGCTGACCTGCGTCTGCACCTCGTTGATCACGTTGGTCATCGAGCCGGAGTTGTCGATGATGAACGTGACGTCCATCGGTCCGCACTGCTGCGCGCGCGCCGGGACCGCGAGGCCAGCCCCGATCAGCGCCGCCGCCACCACCCAGAGAGCCCGTATGCGCAACGTAGCCATCTTCACACTCCCCAACTGCGCGGTCTAATCGCCGGATTATACCGAACTTACGGGCTCAGCAGCTGCTGCAGCGCACTCGGTACCTCGGCCAGGGCGGCGTCGAGCTTCTCCGGGTCCTTGCCGCCGGCCTGGGCCAGGTCGGGCTTGCCGCCGCCTTTGCCGCCGACGATCGGCGCGAGCTTGCTCAACACCGAGGTCGCGGGAAGACGCTCGACGAGATCCTTCGTCACCGCGGTGAGCAGCGTCACCTTGCTGTCGCTCACCGAACCGATGACGACGACGCCGCTCTTGATCTTCGAGCGCATCTCGTCGGCGAGGTTGCGCAGGTCGCCGCCGCTGACGTCGTCGACGCGGCGCGTCAGGAACTTGATGCCGTCGACTTCGCGCGGCGCCTCGGCCGCGACTGACGCACCGCCGCCGCTGGCGAGGCGCGACTTCAATTGCCGGATCTCTTTCTCGAGCTGCTTCTGCTTCGCCTGCATGGCCGCGTCGGCGCTGCGCGACTGCTGCTCGCGCTGCCGGAAGTACTCGAGCGCGCCGCGGCCGGTGACCGCTTCCATGCGCCGGACTCCCGCGGCGAGCGAACGGTCGGAGACGATCTTGAAGAGGCCGATGTCGCCGGTGCGGTTGACGTGGCAGCCGCCACAGAACTCGCGCGACCAGTCGCCCGCGGCCACGATGCGCACGTTGTCGCCGTACTTCTCGCCGAACATGGCCACGGCGCCGGTGCGCTTGGCCTCGGCGATGGGCATGACCGTCTTCGTGACCTCGACGTTCTCGCGGATTTTCTCGTTGACGAGATCCTCGATCTGGCGCATCTGCTCGTCGGTCAGCGGCTGGTGATACGTGTAGTCGAAGCGCAGGCGGTCGGGCGCGACGAGCGAGCCGGCCTGCTGCACGGTCGCGCCGAGGAGGTCCTTGAGCGCCTTGTGCAGCAGGTGCGTGGCGGTGTGGTTCGCGGTGGTGTCGAGGCGCGTGAAGCGCGGCACGGTGGCGCTGACGCGCAAGCCAGGCGTGAGCGTGCCCTCGTCGACGGTGACGTCGGAGAGGATCGTGTTGCCGACCTTGTACGTGTTCGTGACGGTGGCGTGGCCGTTGGGCCAGGCGAGCTCGCCGCTGTCGCCGATCTGCCCGCCGCTCTCGGCATAGAACGGCGTCGGAGCGATGACCACGGCGCCGCTCTGGCCTTTCGCCAGCTGCGAGACCTGCGCGCCGTCGCTGACGATGGTCTTCACCTCGGAGGCGACATCGACGTAGTTGTCGTAGCCGACGAATTCGTTCGCTTCGAAGTCGATGTCGGCGGTGGCCGCGGCCTGGAACTTCGACGATGCCTTGGCCCGCGCGCGGGCGTCGGCCATCATGACTTCGAAGCCTTCGCGGTCGAGGGTCACGCCCTCCTCCTCGGCCATCTCGGCGATGAGGTCGATGGGGATGCCGTAGGTGTCGTAGAGGCGGAAGACCTCGGCGCCGCCGAGGGTGCGCTCGCCGCGGGCGCGCACGTCGTCGAGCGCCGCGCCGACGCGCTCCATGCCGGAGCTGAGGGTCCGCGAGAAGCGCTCTTCCTCGGACTCGAGCGTGCGCAGGACCGCGTCTCTGCGCTCGGTCAGCTCCGGATACGCGCCGCCCATGGACTCGATGACACTATCGACGAGGCTCGACAGCACGACCGCGTTCGGCAGCTTGCGCCCGAAACGGATGCCGCGGCGGATGATGCGCCGCAGCACGTAGCCGCGTCCTTCGTTCGACGGGATGACGCCATCGGCAATGAGGAAGGTCGATGACCGCGCGTGATCGCAAAGAACGCGCATGGCGGTGTCGAGCTCGTCGTCCATATCGCCGCCGTAGTTGCGCCCGGCGTTCTTCGCGATCGTCTTCATGACGGTTTGAAAGGAGTCGATGTCGTAGACGGTGGAGACTTTCTGCAGAACGCTGCTGAGCCGCTCCAGTCCCATGCCGGTGTCGACCGAGGGCGCGGGCAGCGGCGTGAGGGTGCCGTCGGCGGCGCGGTCGTACTGCATGAAGACGAGGTTCCAGATCTCCATCGTGTCGTCGCCTTCGCCGTTGACGAGCGAGGCGACGTTCTGCGAAAGATCATCGCCGCGGAAGTAGTGGATCTCCGAGCACGGTCCGCACGGACCGGTGTCGCCCATCTGCCAGAAGTTGTCCTTGCGCCCGAAGCGCAGCACACGCTCGGGCCGCGCGCCGACTTTGATCCAGAGGTTCGCCGCCTCTTCGTCGGCAGGAACGTTCGCGTCGCCCTCGAAGACGCTGAACCACAGCCGCTCCGGATCGAGCCCGAAGACGTCGACGATGAGCTCCCACGCGAATTTGATAGCGTCTTCCTTGAAGTAGTCGCCGAAGGAGAAGTTGCCGAGCATCTCGAAGAAGGTGAGGTGCCGCGCCGTGCGCCCGACGTTCTCGAGGTCGTTGTGCTTCCCCCCCGCCCGCACGCATTTCTGCGACGTGGTGGCGCGCGTGTAGTCGCGCTGTTCGCGGCCGAGGAAGCAGTCCTTGAACTGATTCATCCCGGCGTTGGTGAAGAGGAGGGTCGGGTCGCCGGCCGGGACGAGGGAGGAGCTGGAGACGCGGCGGTGGGCGTTCTTTTCGAAGTAGGTGAGGAACTGCTCTCGGATTTCTGCGGTCGTCATAAGTTGTTAGTTCTTAGTTCTTGGTTCTTAGTTTCCGAGGTAGACTGCGCCAGCCCACCTTGCCGGCACCATCCTTCGTGCCCGGAACAATATGAGTTCATATCGTGAAATGCTCGTGTGGCAAAAGTCTATGGATCTGGTGGACGCAATCTATCGTACGG
>JBKOUP010000353.1:0-5799 GCA_046723495.1 Acidobacteriota bacterium | reverse complement strand
GCTTCCATGAGCTCGTCGAGCCTTCCGCTCTTCGCGTCTTCCTCGATTTGCCGATCCCATTCGTCCCAGTCGTCGCGTTCGTTCATCCAGGCGAGGAGCTGCGCGAACTCGTCGTGATCGAGTTTGATGATCTCGTCTTGGAGCGCCTGAACCTTCGTCATACCGCCACCAATCCTAATCCCGCAGCAGCGCCGTCTGCGGCGGCGGCTCGTCCTCGTCGCCGTCGATCTCCAGCGCCTTGTCGTGCCACTCGCAGACGATCTCCACCACGCGTTTGGGGTCATCGACGATATGAATGCTGTCGACGTCCTCCTGCGTGATGTTGTTCGCTCCCAGCACACATTCACGCAGCCATTGGATCAGGCCGGCCCAGTAATCGCTGCCGAAGAGCACCACCGGAAAATTCGTGATCTTCTTCGTCTGGATCAGCGTCAGCGCCCCCATCAGCTCGTCGAGCGTTCCGAAGCCGCCGGGAAACGTGATGAACGCCTCCGAGTACTTGATGAACATCGTCTTGCGCACGAAGAAGTAGCGGAACGTCATGGCCTTGTCGATGTACTGATTGATCTTCTGCTCGAACGGCAGCTCGATGTTGCAGCCGACCGACATCGCTCCGGCCTGGCGCGCCCCCTTGTTCGCCGCCTCCATGATCCCCGGACCGCCGCCGGTGATGATGGCGAAGCCGGCGCGGCCGAGGAGCTCCGCTGTCGTCACCGCGGCGTTGTAGTACTCGTTCGACAGCTGCGTCCGCGCCGAGCCGAAGATCGACACCGCCGGGTACACCTCGGCCAGATGGTCGAAGCCGGCCACGAACTCGCTGGTGATCCGCAGCACGCGCCACGACTCGCTCTGCAGGCGCGTCTCGCGGCTGGGGCGGTCGAGCAGCTTGCGGTCTTCGAGCGCTTCGCGCGGCTTCGGCGGGATGTGAATCTCGTGAGCGTCTTTGATCTCCATGCGCCGCATTGTATTTTGTGCCCCGCATGAAGTACTTCCTCGGCGTCGACGGCGGGGCTTCGAAGACCGCCGCGCTCGTCATCGACGAAAGCGGCAAGTCCCTCGGCACCGGCCTGGCCGGGCCGTCGAACCATCTCCGCGTCGGCATCGAGACCGCCGCGCGCAACATCGAGCGCGCCGTGAACAAGGCCGTCGTCGCCGCCGACGTGGCCACGCGTGAGATCGTCTGGGCCTACTGCGGCATCGCCGGCGCCGACCATCCCGCGCATCGCCAGGAGATCGTCGACTCCCTGGAGATCTTTTTCCCGCGCGGCAACTTCACCGTCGACAACGACGCCCGCATCGCCCTGACCGGCGCCATCGGCTTCGGCGCCGGCATCGTCGTCATCGCCGGAACAGGCTCCGTCGCCTTCGGCCGCAACGACGCCGGCGAGGAGATGCGCGCCGGCGGATGGGGACCGATCATCGGCGACGAAGGGAGCGGCTACTTCATCGCCCGCACGGGACTGAGCGCCATCCTCCGCGCGTACGACGGCCGAGGCAAGGCGACGCTGATGACCGACCTCCTGCGCAGCGAGCATCACCTCGAGCCGCGCGACCTCCCGCGGGCCATCTACGCGCAGACCACGCACGCCGACGACGTCGCACGATTCGCGACGTTAGTGTTCGATGCCGCCGAGGCCGGCGACGCCGTGGCGCAGTCCATCCTCGAGCTCTCCGCGCAGCAGCTGGCCATGTGCGTCACCGCCGTGGCCCGGCGGCTGAGGATCGTCGACGACGCCTTCCCCGTCGCGTACGTCGGCGGCGTCTTCAAGGCCGGCGAGACCTTGCTCGCGCCGCTCCGCGCCGCCATCAACGCCACTTCCGAGAGGGCCACGTTGCAGCCGCCGCGGCATACCCCGGTCGAGGGAGCGGCGCAGATGGCCATCCGCGCGGCGGAGAGTCCGCGGCCGGAGCGACCGCGCGACCTCACCGAAATTTCACAAGTTTCGAGTTGATAAAGCACTCCTCTTGCATCCATCTGCCGCCACGATTTGAAGGAGGAGGAGTTATGACCCGACGCTTAAGTCTCGTGGTGATCGTGTTGTTTTTGACGGCGGCGGTGGTGCAGGCGCAGACGTACGGCGTGGTGATGACGGGGTCGCAGGAGCGGCCGAACCCGACCGCGAGCACGGGCTGGGGGAACGCCACGGTGTCGTTCACCGACTCGACGCGGACGGCCATCAACGTCACGATCACCGTGCGCGGACTGACCAGCGCGATCACCGGCGCGCACATCCACGAGAAAGGGACCGGCTCCGACGTTGGCGGCATCGTCGTCGGCTTCACGCCCACCGCGAGCTTCACCAACGGCAAGCTGACCGGTACGTTCCCTGTCGATGCCGGGCTGGCGACGCGCATCGTCACGAATCCGAGCAACTTCTACATGAACGTGCACACGTCGGTGAATCCCGGCGGCGAGATCCGCGGCGACCTGACGCCGGTGTCGGGGCAGTTCATCACCTACGCGGGCGAGCTGCGCGGCGCGAACGAGACGCCGCCGACGGGGAGCAGCGCCGTCGGCGCGTACTTCATCACCATCGACACGATCAACAAGACGCTGACGTGGGACGTGACGACGAACGTCGCCAATCCGACGCTGGCGCACATCCATCCGGGCGCCGCCGGAACGGCAGGCAGCCCGCTCATCACCTTCGCCTCGAGCGCGAGCGCGTTCACGAACGGGCGCACGAGCGGGACGACGTCGATCGCCGGCCTGAGCGACACGAATTTCAACAACCTGATCAACAACCCGCAGAACTTCTACGTCAACGTGCACAGCACCACGAACGGCGGCGGCGAGATCCGCGGCCAGCTGGCGCCGGCGAACGAGAACGACATGGCCGTGGCCGGCCGCGTCACGAATGGGCTCGGACAGACATTCGTCACCGATGCGCGCATCTTCAACCCGTCGTACGACGCGCCGGTGGTGGCCCTGCTCGAGTACTTCGCCTCGGGGACGACGGCGAACACGCTGGCGACGGCGACGAAGATCGTCGACATCCCGGCCCGCGGCACCGCCGTGCTCAACGACATCGCCGGCAGCTCCGGCTTCAACATCACCGGCACCGGCGCCGTGCGCGTGTCGAGCGCGAATCCGCTCGTGGCGACGTCGCGGATCTTCCTCGACCTCCGTCCGAGCGGCAAGGGAACGTTCGGGCAGTTCGTGCCGTCGGTGAACCGCGTCAACGGTCTGCGCCGCGGGGCGATGACGCAGCTCTCGAACCAGAGCGATCTTTCCAGCGGCTCGCGCACGAACATCGGCTTCTTCAACCCGAACCCGGTCGCCGTCACCGTGCGCCTCGAGCTGCGCGCCGCCGACGGCACGCTCCTCGGCCAGAGCACGCAGTTCCTGCAGCCGCTCTCGCAGCAGCAGAACGGCATCGCCGGCTACTTCAGCGGCGTCGACCTGTCGAACGCGCAGAATCTGACGCTGACGTTCGACGCCAGCGCGCCGATCGACGCGTATGCCTCGGTGGTCGACAACGTGGCCACGGACCAGATCTTCGTCGGAGCGCGGGAGGACCTCGGCGTCGCGGCGCAGAGCCCGTAGCCAACCGTCATCCTGAGCCGCGCAGACGGCGAAGGATCTCAGAATGGGAAGCTTGAGATCCTTCGTCGCGCTACGCCGACTCAGGATGACGATATGATCCCGGCGTGATCCGTTTCGCCCGCGAGCGCGTCCTCGAGCTCATCGCGGCCGCGCTCGCGGCGTTTCTTATCCTCACCGGCCGGGTTACGCCGCGCGAGGCCGCGCGCGCCAACGATCTCGACCTCGGCCCGTGCTGCTGGAAATCGCCCGCGTCGTGAACGCGTGGCCCGCCGCGATCGCGGCGTTGATCGCCGGCGCCATCTTCCTGCGCCGGCGCGCGAGTCGAACCGCGATCGCCGCTTTTTCTGGCGGCTGACCGCGGTCAACGTCGCGTTCCTCGTCTGGGTCGTCGTCACTTCATACTTTTATCGCGGACGGCTCTGAACTCGTCGCCCGGCACCCAGTTCGGCATCTCCGCGGCGTTCGCCGCTTCCCATCCGAGCCAGAAGCCGAGCTGCGCCATCTGCTGCGCTTCCGACCAGTCCCACTTCGGGTCGAACTCGTCGCTCGGCTCGTGGTAGCGGTGCTCGCGGTAATCGTCCGACACCTTCTTCGCGTAGCCGGCGGGCTTGCCGACGACGTCGATGCCGGGATCGACCGACACCGCCGGGACGCCGACCTTGCCGAGGCTGAAGTGATCGGAGCGGTAGTAGTGGCCCTGCTCGGGCTCCTGGTCGGGGATGATCTTGATGCCGAGGGCCTTCGTGATGCGCTGGGCCTCGGGGTAGAACGTCGTCCGCTCGATGCCGTTCATCATCACGTCGCTGACGCGGCCGTACTCGTAGACCATGTCGAAGTTGAGATCCATGGCCACGCGCCCGGCGGGCACGGGCGGATGCTGGCCGAGGAACGCCGAGCCGAGCAGCCCCTGCTCCTCGGCGGCGACGGCGGCGAAGTAGATCGAGCGCTTCGGCGCCGGCTTCGTCTCCGCCCACGCGCGCGCGAGCTCGAGCAGGATGGCGCAGCCGGAGGCGTTGTCGAGCGCGCCGTTGTAGATGCGGTCGCCGCGCTCGTCCGCCTTGCCGATGCCGAAGTGGTCGTGGTGCGCGGTGTAGAGCACCGCCTGCGCGCGCATCTTCGGATCGCTTCCTTCGAGCTTGGCCACGACGTTGCCGGTGTCGAACTTGCGCAGCTTGCTGACGATCGTCCCGGTCAGCTTGTAGCCGAGCGGCACCGGCTTGAAGTCGCGCGAGGCGGCGGCCTTCGTCAGCTGATTCAGATCGTGGCCGGCGGCCTTGAAGAGATTCGCGGCCGTCTGCTGCGTGATCCACGAAGCGAAGCGCAGCGCCGGCTCGCCCGGCTTGAGGCCGATGAACGACGTCTCCGTCCCCCAGGAGTTGCGCACGACCGTCCACGGGTAGCCGGCCGCCTCGTTCGTGTGGATGAGGATCACGCCAGCCGCGCCGTGGCGCGTGCCCATCTCGTACTTGTAAGTCCAGCGGCCGTAGTACGTGCGCGCCTTCCCCTTGAAGAGGTCGGGCTCCTGCGCGGTCGCGGGAGGATCGTCGACGAGCATGACCAGCGTCTTGCCGCGCGTGTCGAGACCTTTGTAATCGTCCCAGCGATACTCCGGCGCGACGACGCCGTGGCCGACGAAGACGAGCTCGGAGTCGAGCGCGCTCTTCTCGCTCTGCGACTGGTCGGTGGCGACGAAGTCGTCGAGGTACTTGAGGCCGATCGCCGGCGCGCCCGCTTTCGTGAACGACACCGACGTCTGCTCGGGGTCCATGGTGATCCCGATCAGCGGGACCTTCTGGATGTACGAGCCGTTGTCGCCGGCGGGCTTGAGCCCGTAGGAGGCGAACTGCGTGGCGATGTACTCCATGGCGATGTCGTCGCCGCGCGTGCCAGGGCCGCGGCCCTCGAGGAGGTCGCTGGCCAGGAAGCGGTCATGGGCGCGGAGGGCGTCCTTGCTGATCGCGGCCATTCCGCGGTGGACCGCCGGCGGCATCGTGCCGGCGCCGGCGAAAACGAAGAGGAGGAGGAGCGGGAGAGACCATTTCAAACGCATGGGATGTAGCATATCGAACACTCGGGTAAGCAATTCGAAGTCCGGCGCGTCAGCTGGTTTCGAGATGAAGGAGGGTTTGTATGACCGCACGTCGTTTCTTCTCCGTCCTGGCGTTCCTCGTCGTCCTCGCCACCGCGTTCGTCACCGGCCGGGCCACGGCCGACCAGCCGCATATGCAGGCAGCACTCGAGCACCTGCGCGC
>JBKOUP010000450.1:0-14155 GCA_046723495.1 Acidobacteriota bacterium | reverse complement strand
TCATTGTACCGCCGAGGTTGCCGGGGCGACGGGAGCGGCGCGCGTGCAGGCCTGGAGATAACGGCCGGGGAGCGGATGATCGAGATACGGCGCGATGATCGACGACGCTTTCACCAGGCGCTTCAGATCGACGTCGGTCTCGATGGCCATCGCATCGAGCATGTAGACCAGATCCTCGGTGGCCATGTTGCCTGACGCGCCAGGCGCGTACGGGCAGCCGCCCAACCCGCCGGATGAGGCGTCGTAGGTCGCGATCCCCATTTCCAACGCGGCGAGCGTGTTCGCCAGCGCGGTGCCGCGCGTGTCGTGAAAGTGCATGGCCAGGCGCTTCGCCGGGATGACCTGCAGCAGCATTCCGATCACGCCCTGCGCCTGCATCGGCGTGCCGACGCCGATCGTGTCGCCGACGGAGACTTCGTAGCACCCGAGGTCGAGCAGGCGCGCGCAGACTTCGAGCACCTTCTCCGGCGCGACGTCGCCTTCGTACGGGCAGCCGAACGCGGTCGAGACGTAGCCGCGCACGCGCAGCCCGTGCTCGCGCGCCCGCGCCGCCACCGGCGCGTAGTTCTCGAACGACTCGTCGATCGACATGTTGATGTTGCGCTTGTTGAACGTCTCCGACGCGGCGGTGAAGATGGCGATCGACGTCACGCCGGCCTCGATGGCCCGCTCGAGCCCCTTCGCGTTCGGCACGAGCACGGGGTACTCGACGCCGGGATCCTTCGGGATGTTGCGGTAGACCTCGGCGGTGTCGGCCATCTGCGGCACCCACTTCGGCGAGACGAAGGCGCCCGCTTCGATCGTGCGCAGGCCGGCGTCGCCGAGGGCGGTGATGAAGGCGACTTTTGCGTCCGTCGGGACCGTGACCTTCTCGTTCTGCAAGCCGTCGCGCGGCCCGACTTCGACGATCTTCACGGTGTCGACGGGAATCTTCATGCGATCTCGACCAAGTCTACGCCGGGCTGCACGAGCTCGCCCTCGGCGCAGTTGATTGCCGCAACCGTGCCGTCGCGCGGCGCGGCGATCTGATGCTCCATCTTCATGGCCTCGAGGATCAGCAGCGGCGTTCCCTTGGTCACGGCATCGCCCACCTTCGCGAGGATCTTCAGCACGATGCCCGGCATCGGCGCGCTCATGGAGTGGTCGCGGTGCCGCGCCCTGGCGCGTTTGTCGTTCACGTCGACGATCCAGATTTCCCCGTCGAGCGCGAACCAGACCTCGCCGCCTTTCACGACGAACGGGACGAAGGCGGTGCGCCCGTCGATGCGGAGCTCGGCCTCGTTGCCGCGCACGGCGACGACTTCGATCTTCATCGCGAGTACCGCGACCCCGGCGCGTCGAGCGCGATGCCGCGCGTGCAGAGCGGGCAGTGCGCTTCGTTGTGCGTCTCCAACGCGAGCGTCATCAGCGACTCGTAACGCGCGTCGAACGGATTCTCTTGCCCGCTGCGATTCATGATCGAGGCGAAGGCGACGACGCGCCCGCCGTGCGCGCGCACGACGTCGGCGGTCTCGCGCGTCGACTTCCCGGTCGTGACGACGTCTTCGACGATGATCACGGGCTCATCGAAAATCCGGAAACCGCGGCGCAACGTCATGGCGCTGTCTTTTCGCTCGGTAAACACAAAAGGCACATCCAACGCCTCGGCCACGGTGTAGCCGATGATCACGCCGCCGAGCGCGGGCGAGACGACCTTGCACGCGCCGGCGTCGCGCAGTTTGTCGGCGAGGGCGATCCCGATCGCCTTCGCGTTCCGTGGATGCTCGAGCAGCCGCGCGCATTGCACGTAGCTCGGGCTGTGCAATCCGGAGGAGAGGCGGAAGTGGCCGGTCAGCAGCGCGCCGGTCTGGCGCAGGAGCGCCGGGAGGTCGAGCGCCATGGCGGGCGAGAATAGAATGGCGCGAAGGAGCAACGCAAATGCCCAAACTGACCGAGCAGATCCGCGCCGACCTCACCGAGGCCATGAAAGCGCGCGACGCCGGGCGCACCTCCACCCTGCGCATGCTCCAGTCGGCGCTCAAATACGACCAGATCGAAAAAGGCCACGAGCTCTCCGACGAAGAAGCGATGGCTGTCATCCGCAAGGGCGTCAAGCAGCGCCAGGACTCCATCGAGCAGTACACGAAAGGCAACCGCCCCGAGCTCGCCGCCAAGGAGCAGGCGGAGATGGACCTGCTGAAGCGCTACCTTCCCGCGGAGCTCTCGGACGCGGAGCTGGAAGGAGGGCTGCGCGAGATCATCACGTCGACGGGCGCACAATCGAAGAAGGACATGGGCAAAGTGATGAAGGAAGCGACGGCGCGATACAAAGGGCGCGCGGACGGCAAGCGCATTCAGGAGATCGTCGCGCGCTTGCTGCCGTGATGCTCACCGCCGCCGAGCGCGCCCGCTACGCGCGCCACCTGATCCTGCCGGAGATCGGCGAAGAGGGGCAGCTCCGCCTGAAGCACGCCTCGGTGCTGATCGTCGGCGCCGGCGGCCTCGGAAGCCCAGCCTCGATCTACCTCGCCGCCGCGGGCGTCGGACGGATCGGCCTCGTCGACTTCGACCGCGTCGACGCCACGAATCTGCATCGCCAAGTCCTCTACGGAACGTCGGACGTCGGCACGCCGAAGCTCGCCGCGGCGCGCGCGCGGCTGTCGGACATCAACACCGAGGTGGCGATCGAAACGCACGACGCCGCGCTCACCTCGGACAATGCCCTCGACCTCTTCCGCGATTACGACATCATCCTCGACGGCACCGACAACTTCGCCACGCGCTACCTCGTCAACGACGCTTGCGTGCTCCTCGGCAAGCCGAACGTCTACGGCTCGATCTTCCGCTTCGAGGGGCAGGCCTCGGTGTTCTTCGCGAAGGAAGGCCCGTGCTACCGCTGCCTCTACCCCGAGCCGCCGCCGCCCGACCTCGTGCCGTCGTGCGCCGAGGGAGGCGTGCTCGGCGTGCTGCCGGGCGTCGTCGGGACGATCCAGGCCACCGAGGCCATCAAGCTGATCGCCGGCGCGGGGGAGACGCTGATCGGACGGTTGCTGCTCTTCGACGCGCTGCGCATGACGTTCCGGCAGATGAAGCTGCGCAAGGATCCGAATTGCGCAATCTGCGGAGAGCATCCGACGATCACGCAGCTCATCGACTACGAGCAGTTCTGCAATCCGGCCAGCGCGATCGAGGTGACGCCGGCGCAGCTCGCCGCGCTCGACGCCGCGCTCATCGACGTGCGCGAGCCGGAGGAGCTCGCCGGCGGCGCGATCGAGGGCGCGACGCTGATCCCGCTCGGCACGCTGCCGGCGCGCCTCGACGAGATCCCGCGTGATCGCGACGTCGTCGTCTACTGCCAGTCCGGCGGGCGCTCCGCGCGGGCGCTGGAGATTTTGCGAGGTGCCGGCTTCTCGCGAGCGCGGCACCTCCGCGGTGGATACGCGGCCTGGCTACGACGCTGACGGCGCCGCCGCCGCAGCCTCCTGCGCCGCGAGCATCTGCGGCGTCGTGGCCGGCTGGTTGACGATGTCGGTGTACTCGAACAGTGCCGTCGACAGATACCGCTCGCCGGTGTCGGGCAGCACCGCCACGACGCGCTTCCCTTCGCCGAGCTCCTTGGCGATCTCCAGCGCCGCCCACGCCACCGCGCCCGAGGAGATGCCGACGAAGATCCCTTCCTCGACCGAGAGGCGGCGGGCGACGCGCACGGCGTCGTCGAAAGCCACGTCGGCGATGCGGTCCACCACCTTCGCGTCGTAGATCGCCGGGATCATCCCCGCGCCAATGCCCTGAATCTTGTGCGGGTTGTGCGTCCCGCCCTTGAGCACCTGCGACTCCACCGGTTCGACGGCGACGGTGATGACGTTCGGCGCTTCCTTCTTGAAGATCTGGCCGATGCCGGTGATCGTCCCGCCGGTGCCGACGCCGGCGACGACGGCGTCGAGCTTGCCGCCGGTGTCGCGGAGGATCTCCTGCGCCGTCGTCTCGCGATGCACCTTCAGGTTCGCGGGGTTGTCGAACTGCTTCGAGAGCCATCCGCCCGGCGTCTTGGCCAGGATCTCGTCGGCGACGCGCTGGCACTCCTTGATGCCTTTCGGACCGGGGGTGAGGATCAGCTCCGCGCCGAGGGCCTGCAGCAGCTTGCGCCGTTCGACCGACATCGTGTCGGGCATGATCAGCACGCAGCGGTAGCCGCGCGCCGCGGCGACGAAGGCCAATCCGATGCCGGTGTTGCCGCTCGTCGCTTCGATGACCGTCGAGCCGGGCTTCAGCTCGCCCACCTTCTCCGCCTCGCGGATCATCGACACGGCGATGCGGTCCTTGACCGACGACAGCGGGTTGAACGACTCCAGCTTCACCACGACCTCGGCGCTGCCCGGGCCGGGGACGCGATTGAGCCGCACCAGCGGCGTGTTTCCCATGGTCTCCGTGATGTCGTTGTAGATCTTTCCGTGCATTTCTCCTCCAAAACAAAAAAGACCCGAACGGTTTCGCTCGGGTCCGAATCAATGCGTGTCCAGTGGCGCGCTTTACGTCGGACCGTGACTCGTACAGCGACAGATGTTGGCGCGCTCCATCGCGGGGATTCTACAATGGTTCATGTCCAACGATCTCCAGGTCCTCCTCGGCAGAGCCCGTGTGCGCATCGGCCAGGCCGCGCAGCTTCTGCGGCAGCCTGTCGCCGCGACGGCCACGGCGGACGATTGCCTCAACACGGCCGACGCGCTGTGGCGCGAGCTCGTGCGCCGGCACGAAGAGGAGCCGGATGCGACGACACAGGTGGATGGTCTTCGCGCGGAGCACGTGCTGGAACGGCTGAATGATGTTGTCTACGAGCTGCTGACGACAGTCGCGCCGGCGTCCGCGCCGGCCGTCCGCGAGGCGTCTCGCCTCGGCGGCGGGACGCCGCCTGACCGGCCGCCGAGACGGCGGCGCGACTTCAGCTGCTGACCGCCGCGGCCGCCTCGCCGAGGTAGCGGTAGCCGATCTTCGCCACGGCCACGATCACCGCGGAGTCGGTGCCGACGGCTTTCTGCAGCTTGCGGCGCAGCCGCGTCACGTGCGTGTCGACCGTGCGCGAGTTCAGGTTCAGGTCGACGCGGTAGTTCCAGACGCGCGAGAGCAGCTCGTCGCGCGGCACGACGCGCTCCTTGTTCTTGAACAGGTACATCAGCAGGTCGAACTCTTTCGGGGAGAGCTTGAGCTTCTGGTTCTTCGCCGAAGCTTCGCGGGTGGAGGGATCGAGCTTGATCAGATCGTCCTCGCAGACGAGTTTGTTCGCCGACGCCGGCACCTCCGTGCGCCGCATGACCGCGTCGATGCGCGCGAAGAGCTCCTGCAGGCCGAAGGGCTTCGTCACGTAGTCGTCGGCGCCGCCGCGCAGGCCGCGGACCTTGTCCGTCTCCTGGCCGCGCGCCGTCAGCAGGATCACCGGGATCTTCGAGAACTTGCGGATGTGGTCGAGGACCTCGAAGCCGCTCTTCTTCGGCAGCATCAGGTCGAGCAGCACCAGGTCGGGCTTCTCGGCGTGGAACTGGCGGATGGCTTCCTCTCCGTCGGCGGCCTGGATGGTGTCGTAGTTCTCCAGGCGAAGGTTGATCTCCAGCCCCTGGCGCAGCCCCGCTTCGTCCTCAACGATCAGAATCTTGCTCATATCGATCTCCGGGTGCTCATTCTACGAAGAGCACCGTAGACAAGTTTCGTCAGAACGCCTGCGGCGCATGCGCCAGGCGTGGTACTGCCGATTGCGTTTCCGTCCTTCCACGCGGGAAGAGCAGGCGGAATGATGATCCCACGCCGGTGGCGGAGTCGACCTCGATGCGCCCGCCGTGGGAGACGACGATCTGCTGGACGAGGGTGAGGCCGAGGCCGGCGCCGCGGCGAGTCTGCGTATCGGAGAACTGGGCGCGGAAGTAGGGATCGAAAATGTGCTCGAGGTCGGCGGGATCGATGCCGATGCCGCGGTCGCGCACTTCGATGACGACGTGCTCGTCGGTCTGGCGCAGCGCGACGGCCAGCTCCTTCACCTCGCCCGAGTACTTCATGGCGTTGTCGATGAGGTTCAGCAGCGCGCGCGAGACGGCGTCGCGGTCCCACAGCTGCTCGTCGACGCCGTCGTCGATCTCCACGGTGACGTCGAAGCCGCGGCTGCGGATCCACGACTCGTACGTGCTCATGACGCTGTTGACGAGCTCGCGCGGGTAGACCGGCGCGAAGGCCAGGGCTTTCGCCTGGCGGTGCTGCATGCGGGCCACGTCGAGGACGTTCTCGACGAGGTGGGAGAGGTGCAGGACCTCGCGGAGGATCGACTCTTCGATCTCGACGCGCTGCTTCTCGCTGAGCCTGTTGCTGCGCTTGAGCGTCTCCGCGCCGAGGCGGATCATCGACAGCGGCGTGCGCAGCTCGTGGGAGACGTTGGCGATGAGCGCGCCGCGCAGCTTCGTCGTCTCCGCCTCCTTGCGGATGCCCCGAACGGCCAGGTACGCGCCGAGCGCGGTGAGGAGCACGGCCAGGAGGGAAACGAACGTGCTGATGCGGCGGGCGTTTTCCCACCCTTCCGTGCCCGCGGCGCTCGGGACGAAGGCCCGCACGCCGTACGACGTCAGCGGCGGCGCGAGCCGGGCCACGAAAGCGAAGCCGTCGTTCGTGTGCGTGGCTCCCGCGGGGACGTCGGTGACGAAGGCGATCTGCGCGCGCGTCTGCGCGCCGCGCGACTGCACGAGCGGCTGCACGCGCACGGCGCTGCGCACGTTCGCCAGGAGCCTGGCCGGATCGTAGGTGTAGCGGACCAGGCCGCCGGACGTGTAGAACTCGCGGGTCAGCCGGGCGCTCGACTTCGACGGCGCCACGGAGCTGGCGAAGATGGAGCTGGCCGGGTCGGCGTCGGGGACATAGATCGCGCCGACGATCCAGGGATGGCTGGCCACCCAGCTCTGCAGCGCGCTGGCCGTCGGCTGGCTCATGCCGCGCTCGAGCTGCTGCCACTCGTCGCTCGCTTTGAAGAGCTCGCCGCCGGCGGCGGAGTCGAGCTGCCGCGCGGTGACGTCGGCGGCGTAGCCGGCGTACTGCATGGCCAGCGCGTCCGCGCCGTGCTCCATCTGCCGCGACAGCTCCCAGGCCCGCCAGGCCAGGCCGCCGAGGGCGATGGAGATGATCAGGAGGGGAAGGACGATGTCCCGGGCGTGGGTCGAGCGCTCACTGCGCGTGAGAGTCGCTCTCAACCTGGCCAGGAATCCTTCGAACATGGTTATCCAGCATTACGGCTGTGAGTCCGGAACCGCTGAAGCGATCGAGTGCGCTTCGGCCAGATGCTGCGCCACGATCCGCTCGATCTGGGCCTTCGAGTACGGCTCCATCATCACGTCGATTTTTCGAAAGGCGCCGCGCCGCTGCACGAGCATCCAGAGGTGCCGATGCGTTTTCCCGACCTCGTCAAGGATGAGCTTGAAGTCCTTGATCGTCGCCTCGGTGGCGCGATGTCCGTTGACAGCGATGAGCTTGTCGCCCGTTCTCATGTCGCCGTGATCGGCGGGGCTGTCGGGGACGACGCTCTTGACCATCAGCCCGTGCAGCTCCTGCTCGAGCATCACGCCGAGGTAGAGGCGGCCGGCGAGCATCTGCCGGATCTCCCGCGCGCATTCGTCCGGCGGCGTGGAGCACTTCTTCTGCCCGTCTTGGGCGAATGCCGCCGCGGATAGCGACACGACGACGGCGGTCATGATGAGGAATCGGGAACGCATGTTCTGGTCTGGGTCCTTGGCCGACGCCAACATAAAGCCTCAAGCCCGGCGGTGGCGATTACAAATCCGAAAAACTCCGATGAATTCCCTGCGCCGTCACGACTTATGGATGCGCGGCGCGGCGCCGCGGCACGGGCGGAGGGGGTGGCGGCGGCGTATTCGGACCGAAGACGCGCAGCGCGTAGCGATCGGCGACAACGGTCTTGCCGCCGGCGCTGTCAATCTGCATCGGCGCCAGCACGGTGAAGCCGCTCGGCGCGATCGCGCGCGTGGCCAGGTCGACGCGCAGGAGCGCGCCGCCGCTCCAGACGAGCGCGGCCTCGCCGCCCGCAGGGCCGGCGACGTCGGGCTGGCTCATGGCGATGAACCCAGCCTCGGCCGGCAGAAACGGATCGGCCAGGCTGTAGACGTGCAGCCCGTCGACGTTGCGCACGACGAGGTCGCCGCCGGCGATGAAGGCCTGCTTCACGCCGATCTGGATCGTTTTCGTGAAGGTGGGGTTGTGCGGATCGCGCAGGTCGACGGCGACGAGGGAGACGCCTTCGCCGGAGATGTAGGCGACGTCGCCGCCGTTGCCGACGATCTCGTAGTAGTGCCCCTTGACGCCGCCGATCTGCGCCGGCGCGGCGAAGTCGGCGAAGTCGACGACGTGGAAGCCCGACCAGGGGTTGCCCTCGACGATGAGGTCGCGCGCGAACGCAGCGTTGCTGGGCGGACGGCCGAAGGAGTGGAAGACGCCGGTCAGGCGCGGGCGGTAGGGATCGCTGACGTCGATGAGGTCGACGTCGCCGCGCCCGTAGAGGATGACCTGCTTGCCGAGGAGCTTGACGTGGTCCTCGATGGCGTCGATGGAGAGCGTGGCCACCTCGCGCGGCGCGCTCGTCGTGGAGACGTCGAGGACGCGGAAGAACGGACGGTCGACGATGTAGGCGAACGTGCCGTCGGTGGCGGCGCCGCTGACGGGGCCGGCCAGGTCGCGGACTTCGCCGATCAGTCGCGGCGTGCCGGCGACGTCGTAGACGTGCAGCGGCGCTCCGGTCTCGGTGGCCAGGCCGAAGCGGTCGAAGTTCGTGCCGCTGGCGAAGAGACGCGTGCCGGCGGCGGCGAGGGCCTGCACCGGATCGGTGATCGTGGCGATCAGGCCGCTGCCGTCGTAGACGCGGATCGTCGACGGCGACTCGCTGGCGAAGATCTTCGTCCCGGCGACGGCGACGCGGGCGACGTTGCTCTCGCCCGCCCCCTCGCGGCGGACGATGCGCGGCGCGAAGGGATCGCTGACGTCGGCGACGAGGAGGCCGTCGACGCCGCCGGCGATGACGAGCTGGTTGCCGGAGACGGCCAGGTCGTTCGCCTTTTCCGGAAGGATCGTCGTGCCGTTCGCGCCGGTGAGGTCGACGGCGGCGACGCCGGTCTGGTCGAGGGCGACATAGAGGGCGTCGCCGTTCAGGGCGATGGCGTTGACGTGGGAGGCAAAGTGCAGCAGCGTTCCGTCCGAGACCGAGACGTCGTTCGGGCCCGCGGTGACGACGTAACGTTCGTTGGCGCGGAGATGCTCGAATCCCGGCCCGTCGGCGTGCGAAAGGCGCGCGAGCTGGGCGTCGTAGCGGTCGATGCCGGCGCGCGTGAGCACGAGGAGATCGCCGTTCGCAGCGAAGGCGCCGTCGATCGACTCGGCGTCGCTGTTCGCGACGGCGACGCGGGTGAAGGTCGCGACGTCGTAGAGCGCGATGCCGCGGCCGTCGATGTCATAGACCTTGTCGCCGCGCACGAGGAACGCATGGCTGACGCCGCGCGCCCCCCACACGCCCGACTGCGCGAGAAGCGCCGAGGAAAGGAAGAGGAGCAACAGCGGAGCGAGCCGTCTCATGCAAAACGAAGCCCGCCAAAGGCGCGCGGGACGTGAAAGTCCGGTGGAGTCTTCTTGGTCGGCTGCCAGGCGGAGTATTCATCGCCGTCGATGCGGTAGAAGTTCGCGCGCCACTCGCCCTCCGGTTTCGCGCCGAGCGATGCGAAGGGAACGCGCACGACGACGTCGAGCGACGCCGGCGTCGTGCGCACGGCGGCGAAGAGGCCCTCGCAGGTCCAGGCCAGGTCGGTCGTCATCGTGGCCCGGCCGAGGTCGGGCGAGTCGATGACGGCGTCGAACGTCGTGCCGAGGGGATTGACCTCGATCTCGAAGTAGCGCGACGGCCGCTCCGGCGCGAGAAAGAGCTCGACGACGTCCTCCTGCCACAGCGGCTCGTCGTGGCGCAGATACGTGGCCCGGACGCCGTCGTCCTCGCCGAGAAAGAGCGCCGTGAGGAACTCGCCGTCGTGGTAGAGCACGAGCGACGTCGCCAATCGCGGCGCGGCGCCGTCGGTCGCGCGGCGCAGGGCGATGGGCGTGCAGCCCTGCGGGACGCTCCAGGGATCTTCGATGGTGAAGGTGGCGCGGGGGATGAGCATGGTTGTTAGTTCATGGTTCTTAGTTCTTAGTTCACAACCTAACACCGAAAAACTAAGAACTAAGAACCAAGAACCAAGAACTAACAACCACGGCACATCGCATGCAACGCCCCCCTCGTGGTCGACTTCGAGCTCGAAGAATTGAAGCGCGAGTTCCTCGCCGAGGCCGCGGAGAAAGCCCGCGAGATCGAGGCCAGGCTCGGCGACCGCTCGCCGGAGTCGCGCGAGCGGCTCTCTTACCTCGCCCATCAGCTCAAGGGCTCCGGCGGCAGCTACGGATTTCAGCGCATCTCCTCCGTGGCCGCGGAGCTGGAGAAGGGGATCGACGGCGCGGCCGAGGGCGAGGCGCTCCGCGCGCACGTGGTCAGCCTCCGCGCGGAGATTGACCAGCGGTTGCGGGAGCTTGCGCTTCCGCGCGCTGCGGGCGCGTGACGCGCGCCGGCTCCTGGCGCATTTCCGCCTCGACGCGATTCCGCCCGCCGCGCTTGGCGCGATAGAGCGCTTTGTCCGCGGCCACGATCAGCTCCTTCGCCGTGTGGATCTTCGTCCGCGGCACCGCGGCCACGCCGAGGCTCACCGTCGCGTGCAGCGGTCCGGCTGCGGTGCGGAACGGCATCTCCTCGATGAGCGAACGGATCTTCTCCGCGAAGGTGAGGGCGTCGTGGAGATCGGTCTCCGGCATCATCACCGCGAACTCCTCGCCGCCGTAGCGCGCGGCCAGGTCGGTGGCGCGGATCGAGTCCTGGAAGATCTTCGCGACCTCTTTGAGCACCTCGTCGCCGACGGCGTGGCCGTAGCTGTCGTTGATTTTCTTGAAGAAGTCGATGTCGATGATGGCCAGCGACAGCGGGCGCTGGTAGCGCTGCGACTCCTCGAAGGCGCGGGCCAGCTCGTCCTGGAAATAGCGGTGGTTGTAGAGCTTGGTCAGGCCGTCGGTGATGGAGAGGAGCTCGAGGCGCTTGTTGGTCTCGAGGAGCTCCTTCTGCAGGTCGACGATGCGCTTGGCGGCGCGGATGCGCGCCAGGAGCTCGGCGGACTGGAAGGGCTTGGTGATGTAGTCGTCCGCGCCGAGGTCGAGGCCTTCGATCTTGTCCTCGGCGCCGGCCTCGCCGGTGAGCATGATGATGTAGCGGTTGCGCAACTCCGGGTCGGACTTCAACTCGTGGCAGAGGACCACGCCGTCCATGTCGGGAAGACGGCGGTCGAGGATGGCGAGGTCCCACGGCGCGCTGTGCAACTGGCGCCGCGCCTCCTCCCCGGTGGCGAACTCGAGAACGTCGTAGCCGCTCCGGGTCAGGAGGAGACCGACGAGACGGCGGATCGCCGCGTCGTCGTCGACGATCGCAATGAGGAAGTTCCCACGGTCCTCTGCCACAAGCGGTCACTACGGCAAAGGCGGTGCCACTCGAAGCGCGATGTCCAGCGCCGTCACCGAATGCGTCAACGCACCGACGCTGATCCGATCGACGCCGGTCTCGGCGATGGCTCTCACCGTCTGCAGCGTCACGCCGCCCGAGGCCTCGAGCGGTACAACCCCGGCGGTCTTCGCGACCGCACGCCGTAGCTCGGCGATGTCCATGTTGTCGAGGAGGATGAAGTCAGGCTTCAAGGACAGCGCCTCATCGAGCTCGTCCATGTCCCGCACCTCGACCATGATCTTCTGCGGCATTGCGCGCCCACGGATGCGCTCGACGGCGCGCGTGATCGAGCCGGCGCGGTCGATGTGGTTGTTCTTGATGAGGAACATGTCGTACAGGCCGAGGCGGTGGTTCTCGCCCCCACCGCAACGCACGGCGTACTTGTCGAGCGCGCGGAGCCCGGGCGCGGTCTTGCGGGTGTCGTAGATCTTCGCGCGTGTGCCGGCGACGGCATCGACGTACGCTTTCGTCGTCGTCGCAATTCCGCCGGCCCGCTGCAGGAGGTTGAGCGCCGTCCGCTCGCCGCTCAGCAGGGCCACGACGGCGGCCTCGACCTCGGCGATGACGTCGCCGGAGTCGACGCGGTCGCCATCGTTCACGCGCGCGACGAACGAGCTCGTCCCGTCGATCGCCTTGAAGGTCGCCTCGGCGAACGGCAGCCCGGCCACGACGCCCGCGGCTTTCGCCACGAACCGGGCCCGGCCGCGCTCGCGGCCGTCGAAGATCGATTCGCTGGTGATGTCGGGCAGGTCCTCGGCCAGCGCGCGGCGGACGATGTCGTCGATGTCAGCGGCGTCCATACCGCGGAATGCTCTCACCATGCCGCCCGTTTTGGCATGCGGTTCGTTGACAAGTTGGGGGCGCACCGGCTTCGACGGGGACACGTCGGGGCGGTGGTTGCATGCCGAGCTGATTGCCTCGTAAAAACGATCACCAAGAGTAGCTGCGAACAACAGCGAACTCGCCCTCGCGGCCTAAAAACCCGTGAGCGCCTGCCCGTTCGGCCGCTCGAGCCGTCGGACCAGGTGTCATTAAGTCGAGCTAAGGCGCCGCGGACCGCCTGGCCGCGACGCACGAAAATTTACAGGCTGGCCCGCGTCCGTTCCCCGCTCTCCGGGAAGGACACGGGCGAGATAAAAAAGGAGAGATAAGCATGTAGGAGCCACGCTTCACTGCTCTCGGACGCGGGTTCGACTCCCGCCGCCTCCACCAACTTCAACGACCTCGACCTCCCTCACTGCACGGTTCCACCGCACGTCAAGAGTAGGGATTTGCCGCTCTGCGTCACTCCTAAGATGGAACAAGTAGCACGGATCACTTCGCTCACGGAGGATTCGAGTGCCAATTGTCTACATCCATGGTGTTGCCGTCCGCGAGAAGGACATCAGCGACGATGTGCGTACGCTGCTACAGCGATACATCGCGCCGGTCATCTCCCCTGATCCTCTGACTGTACCAATCCACTACGTCCATTGGGTTGGCGCGGATTTTAAATGGAAGGGCGCATCTCGACCTCGCTCGCCATTGCTCGGCCATGGTCCGGCCGCAGCAGATTCGGTCGGTGCACGGGCGACGGCAGTCGCTGACCACGAGGATTTGCCGGACGATGCCACGCCCGCTGCGAGTGGTGGCGGACTCACGAGCGGGCAGATGACGAGCACCGAGCGGAAGACACGACTCGCCGATCTTGCTCCCCAAGAGTTAAGCGACATCGCCGCAGTCCTTCTCGCACAACAGGATCAAGATGTCCTCGCGCTCATCGCAGCAGACGAAGTCGCCCACGACCCGCACGCGCACTCGCTACTCGCTGCTGCCAATGCCGACGATGAAGGCGCGATCTTTTCCGGTCTCGTCGTGGATCGTTATAACGTGCTCGTGACGGGAGCAGGGCTTGTCGGGCACGGGATCCCCGCCTGGCTCCAGCGGCTCGGCGATCGCGTGGGAGAAGCGGTTGGCCGTGCAGAGCATTCGCCCGGATTCGTCCTTTCGCGCGCCATTGGAGAGTTTCGTGCGCCAATCAACGACTTCGTCACGAACTTTCTCGGGGATATCTTCGTGTATCTTTACCAGGAGCGAGGATCACAGCCCGGTGCGATCACGCAATTGCTCCTAGATGCGCTGCTGAAAGCCAACAAAGAACAGATTGACCGCGACGCCGAGCCGCTCATTCTGCTCAGTCACAGCATGGGTGGTCAGATCGCGTACAACGCCCTCACGCATTACCTTTCGGCGGGTGTCCGTGTCGACTTCTGGGCTGCAGCGGCATCGCAGGTCGGTCTCTTCGAGGAATTGAAGTTGTTTCATGCGAGCAAGACCGAGGTTGGGCTCGGCAAGAAAATCAGCGCCCCTCCACTCCAACAGCTTGGGTACTGGTGGAACGTGTGGGACTACAACGACTTCCTTAGCTACACCGTTCGCGACATCTTCAGCGGCGTCGATGACCAAGCGTACAACAGTGGCTCGTCCCTGATCAGTGCGCACGGCGCGTACTTACAGACGCCCAGTTTCTATCGACGCTTTGCGGACCAACTCCGGGTGGCGAAGACGGCAAATTGGAGGCGATCGTGACACTCG
>JBKOUP010000124.1:0-3032 GCA_046723495.1 Acidobacteriota bacterium | reverse complement strand
GCTGTTGGGCGTTCATCGCTACCGCGACCTTCTCGATGAACGAGACGTCCGAGGCGGCGGGGGCGGTCACGTTGGCCGACGGTTTGGGAGGCGCTGGGGCGGGCGGGGCGGGGGCGACCGGCTCGTCGCGGAGGATCACGCCGGCGGCGGCTTGCTCGTCTCTTGGGAGGAACTTGATGGCGAGCCACTTGAAGATGTAGTCCATGATCGACTTCGCCATCGGGATCTCGGGGTTCTTGGTGAAGCCGCTCGGCTCGAAGCGGGTGTGCGTGAATTTGTCCACGAGAAGCTGCAGCGGCACGCCGTGCTGTAACGCGAGAGACGTCATCGTGGCGAAGGAGTCCATGAGGCCGGAGATCGTCGAACCTTCCTTCGCCATCGTGATGAAGATCTCGCCGGGGCTGCCGTCTTCGTATTTGCCGACCGTGATGTAGCCCTCGTGGCCGCCGATCGAGAACTTGTGCGTGATCGATTCGCGCTCGTCGGGGAGCTTGCGGCGCACGGCGGTCGGGGCGAGGCCGAGGGCCTCGAGCGCGGCCTTGTCCTTGCCGGTGGACAGTGGCTGCGAGCGCTTGCAGCCGTCGCGGTACACGGCCACGGCTTTGAGGCCGAGCTTCCACGCTTCGTAATAGGCCTGCTCGATCTCCTCCACCGTCGCATTGTTCGGCATGTTGATCGTCTTCGAGATCGCGCCGCTGATGTACGGCTGCACCGCGCCCATCATCCGCAGGTGTCCCATGTAATGGATCGACCGCGTGCCGTTGGCGGGCTTGAACGCGCAGTCGAAGACCGGCAGGTGCGCGTCGAGCAGATGCGGCGCGCCTTCGATCGTGTCGTTCTCGTCGATGTAGTGGATGATCTCGTTGACCTGCTTCGGATCGTAGCCGAGGCGCTTGAGCGCGACCGGCACGGTCTGGTTGACGATCTTCAGCATCCCGCCGCCGACGAGCTTCTTGTACTTGACCAGGGCGATGTCGGGCTCGACGCCGGTGGTGTCGCAATCCATCATGAAGGCGATCGTCCCCGTCGGCGCGAGCACCGAGATCTGGGCGTTGCGGAAGCCCCACTGCTGTCCGAGCGCGTAGGCCTCGTCCCAGCAGCTCGTGGCGGCGTCGGCGAGGTCGGCGGGGATGGCCTTCGTGTCGATGCGGTAGGCGGCGCGGCGGTGCTTGTCGATCACGCGGAGGAAGGGCTCCTCGTTCGCGGCGTAGCCGTCGAAGGGGCCGATCTTCTCGGCGATGCGCGCCGACTGCGCGTACGACTCGCCGGACAGAATCGACGTCACCGCGGCGGCGTAGTCGCGTCCGTCCTCGCTGTCGTACGGCAGGCCGCGGGCCATCAGCAGCGCGCCGAGGTTTGCGTAGCCGATGCCGAGGGGACGGAAGGCGTGCGAGTTCTTCTCGATCGCCGGCGTCGGATAGGACGCGTTGTCGACGATGATCTCCTGCGCGGTGATGACGATGCGCAGCGCAGCGCGGTACCCCTCCACGTCGAAGCCCTCGGCGTCGCTATAGAACTTCATCAGGTTCAGCGAGGCCAGGTTGCACGCCGAGTCGTCGAGGAACATGTACTCCGAGCACGGATTCGAGGCGTTGATGCGGGCCGTGTTCGGGCAGGGGTGCCAGTCGTTGACCGTGGTGTCGAACTGCATGCCGGGATCGCCGCAGACCCAGGCCGACTCGGCGATCTTGCGCATCATCTCGCGCGTCTTGTACGTCCCCATGACCTGGGCGTGGTCGGTGACGGCGCGCGTCTGCCAGTCGCCGTCCTTCTCGTACGAGCGCATGAACTCGTCGGTCACGCGCACGGAGTGGTTGGCGTTCTGGAACTGGACGGAGTCGTAAGCGCCGCCGGGGGCGTTGAAGGCGCCGTCGAAGCCGGCTTCGATCAGGGCCCAGGCCTTCTTCTCCTCTTTTTCCTTCGACTCGATGAAGTCGACGATGTCGGGGTGGTCGGCGTTGAGGATGACCATCTTCGCGGCGCGGCGGGTCTTGCCGCCCGACTTGATCACGCCGGCGAACGAGTCGTAGCCGCGCATGAACGACACCGGCCCCGAGGCCGTGCCGCCGCCGGCGAGGAGCTCGCGCGAAGAGCGGATGTTCGACAGATTCGACCCCGTGCCCGAGCCGTACTTGAAGAGCATCCCTTCCGTCTGGGCCAGGCCGAGGATGGAGCGCATCGTGTCCTGCACGGAGTTGATGAAGCACGCCGAGCACTGCGGCTTCGTCTCGATGCCGACGTTGAACCACACCGGCGAATTGAACGAGGCCATCTGGTAGAGGAGGATGTGGGTGAGCTCGTCGCGGAAGTTGTCGCCGTCGGCCTCGGTGGCGAAGTAGCCGCCCTCGCGGCCCCAGCCGGTGATCGTGCGGACGACGCGGCCGATGAGCTGGCGCACCGACGTCTCGCGGTCCGGCGTGCCGAGGTGGCCGCGGAAGTATTTGGAGACGACGACGTTCGTGGCCATCTGCGACCAGAACCTCGGCATCTCGACGCCCGTCTGTTCGAAGACCACGTCGCCGCGCTCGTTGGTGATCACGGCGCTGCGCTGCTCCCATTCGCAGGTGTCGTAGACGTCGACGCCGGACCGCGTGAAGAAACGATCCACACTGATCCCCCCGCCCTTCGTCTCTTTCCGTGTGACCTTCGGTCCCTTGTTGCGCGACCGCAACGACTGCGTGGTCATGTCGATGGACGTCATTTCCTTCCTCCTCCCAGCGCAAAGGCGCCCCTCGCGGGGCGCCTCGCATGAACTCTGCAAAAAACTCAGCGCGGCGCGCCGGCCGCCAGCTGCCTCGGCTGTGGCACCGCGGACCGGACTTTGAGCGTCACCTGGTACTCGCGGATGTGGAGCGATACGGACCGCACCGGAGTCCCTGAAGACGAATGAGGCTGCTTCAAATCCTTCATCTCTCCTCCTCGCGCCGAGTTGTATTTGGTGCAACACAACCTACGCCGCGTAGAGAAGCCTGTCAAGGGGCAGGCAAAATTTCTTTTATCAGAACAGCACGCCGAGCCTAACTATTCGCAAA
>JBKOUP010000439.1:0-7230 GCA_046723495.1 Acidobacteriota bacterium | reverse complement strand
ACGTTACACTCCGATCATGTCGGAAATCGCCGTACCGCCGCGCCCGCAATACGATTTCCTCCGGCCCCTGACCTTCGTCTTCGAGGATCCGCGCTGGCTGCCGAAGCTGCTCCTCGGCGCGCTCTTCTCTCTGGCCGGCATCATTCTCATCGGCATCTTCTTCGTCTACGGCTATATGGCCCGTCTGGTTCGGAACGTCGTGGCCGGCGAGGCCATGCCCCTGCCGGAGTGGGACGACCTCGGCGAGATGTTCAGCGAAGGGGCCATGCTCTTCGTGGCCACGCTGATCTACACGGCCCCGTTCTTCTTCCTCTTTTTCCTGATGTTCCCCTTCAGCGCCCTGGCCGACATGGACAACGCCGCCGCGCAGATCCTCGGCGGCAGCGGCCTGGTCGTCCTGGCCCTGATCTTCGTCCCGCTCGCCTTCGCCCTCACGGTCTGGGTGCCGGCGGCGATGCTGCACGCCATCGTCAAGCGCGACTTCCGCGCCGCGTTCGACTTCCGTACCATCGGCCTCTTCCTCCGCAACAACGCCCTGAACTACCTCCTCGCGTACCTCGACTGGATCGTGGCCCGCTTCGCCGCGGGGTTCGGAATTCTCCTCTGCTGCGTCGGCATCTTCATCACCTCGTTCTGGGCCATTGCCGTGGCCGGATACTCGTTCGCGCAGGTCTATCGTCTGTCGGAGAAGCGGTGAAGCGGGACACCCTCATCGTCGGCGCGGTGATCGCCGCGATCGCCGTCGCCATCCTCGGTGGCAGCGTCCTCTGCGCCTGGGCCATCGCCCACGGCGCGTCGATGCAGTGGCGGCTGCTCTTCCGCCTCTTCTGCCACGGCATCCCCAGCCGCTGCCTCACGCTGTGGCACGTGCCGATGCCGATCTGCGCGCGCTGCACTGCGATCTACGGCGGCGCGCTGGCCGGTATCGTCCTGATGCGATTGCTCCCGGCGATGAGCGAGCGCGCCGCGCGGATCGTCATGATCATCGCCGCGTCGCCGCTGGCCGTCGACGGCCTCACCCAGCTCACCACCCTGCGCGAGAGCACGAACACGCTGCGCCTCGTCACCGGCGTTCTTGGTGGCATCGGCTTCACGTTGTGGGCCCTCACCTCGGTCGAACGGCACAGAGCGAGCGCAACGGAATCGGTGCGCTCCTCTTCTTGACGGAGTTGTAACCGTGGGTTAGGCTTCAACGCCCAAGTCCAAGCCGTGCCGTACTATCTGATGGAGTGAAATGGCATTCCAGGGATCACTCAAAGAGCTGCCGTTACCCGACATCATTCAGCTCGTCAGTGTCTCCGGGAAGACGGGGAAATTCACTCTCTCCCGCGAGCACGAGCGTGGCTTCATCTATCTGAAAAACGGGCAGATGGTGCACGCCTTCGTCGGCGATCTGATCGGCGAGGAGGCCATCTACGCGCTGGCCATCTGGAACGCCGGGGAGTTCCAGTTCAGCCCCGCCGAGGAGCCCGACCGCCAGACGATCACCAAGTCGAACACGAACCTTCTGATGGAGGCGGCCCGCCGCCTCGACGAGTGGCGCGTGCTCTCCAAGAAGATCCCCTCGGTCGAGCACGTGCCCGAGCTTCTCGGCCGCGAGAACCGCCACGAGCAGATCACCCTCAACCCGCAGGAGTGGATGCTGATCACCAAGATCGACGGCCACCGTTCGATCACCGAAGTCGGCCGGGCCTTGAACATGTCGTCGTTCGACGTGGCCAAGATCCTCTACGGGATGGTCACCTCGGAGCTCGTGCAGCTAAAAAAAAAAGTTGATCGAGGCTCCGACGAGGAAAACGGCGAGCTCGTCGACCTCGCCGCCCGCATTCGCGCGCTAGCCGAGGAGTACATCGGCGACTCCGCGCGCAAGACGATCGAGAAGCACTTCCTCCACGCCCTCGACGGCATCATGAGCGGCGATGGCGAGCACGCCCTCGACGCCATGGTGCGCGAGTTCGAGAAAACCGCGGCGCTGCTCCGCGGCCTGGCCGTGACGGAGCAGTTCCGGTCAAGAGTGACGGAGCTGCGGGCGCTGCCGAACTGAAGGGCACACTAAAACGCCTGCCCGCTCGAGAACGAGATCAGCCATCCCCGCCGCCCGAGCGGATCGCGGCTCAGCGCGTACGCGAAGTCGAGGCGCAGCAGGTTCTTCGGCGTCCGCGGCAGGCCCATGCGCAGGCCGACGCCGATGTCGCTCTTGACGTGCAGCGCCTCGGAGAAGCCTCCGTTGAACGCGTTCCCAAAGTCGGCGAAGGCGACGGCGCCGGGCGACGCCAACTGCAGGATTTCCCGGCCGAGGTAGAAGCGCTCTTCGATGTTGACGATCACCGCCCGGCTGCCTTCGAACGTGTGCATGCGATAGCCGCGCAGGCCGGTGAGGCCGTCGGCGAAGAACTGCACGTCGCGATCGAGACGCCAGCCGCTCACCGCCGTCGCGCGGGCCACGAGCGTGCGCGGGTAGTCGCCCGCGTCGGTGCGATGGACGAACATCAACGACGAGCGGGCGATGGCGTTCTGCGGCCCGGAGTCGAGGCGCGTCTCCGCTGAGAGACTCGGCAGGATGAAGCCGTCGTCGCTGACGCGGCGTCCGCCGGCCAGCGTCACGCGCGCGAAGCCGGTGCTGCGGTCGAGGCCGAGCGCCGCCGGCGAGAGCGCGGCCTCGGCGCTGAATTGAGGGCCGAGGTTGAAGTCCTCGTAGCGGATGTCCTTGTTCACGAAGTTCAGCTTCAGGAAATCGTTCGCCACGCGGTCGTAGCGGACGAAGACGTAGCGGAACTGGCGGTCGTCCGGCGGCGCCGCGGCCGCGCTGCCGGCGCTGCCGCGGAAGAAGTCGTCCTGCACCGCGCGCAGGCCGGCGCTGACGCGGTTGGCCAGCTCGTCGCTCGGATCGAGCGCCCGGCCAACGCTCACCGCGGCGAAGCGGTGCCGCTGTCCGAACTGGTCGACCTGAAAGCCGCCGTTGTAGAGCTTGTCCTGCTGGCGGAAGTCGCCGTAGGCGAAGTCGGCCGCCCACGGCGTGGCGAAGGAGAAGAACGGCCGCTGGATGACGGCGCGATGCTCGTAGCCGTCGGAGTTCGAGCTGAAGCGCAGCTTGGCGTTCCAGTAGGGCGCGAAGAACGCCGGGTCGTTGTACTCGATCGCGCTGCGCGAGCGGTCGGCGCCCTTGTCCCAGCCGACGGAGATGTCCTTCGCGTAGCCGAAGAGGTTGCCGTCGGAGAGATTGATGCCGTAGGTGCTCGAGCCGCCCTTGCTGCCGCCTTGCGTTTCCGGACTGATCGACCAGGCGTCCTGCGTCGTCACCGTCACGTCGACGACGCCGTCATGCGGCGGCGAGGCCACGACCGAGGCCGATTTCAGGAAGCGCAGCGCGCGCAGGTTGCGCTCCGTCTCCTCGAGGCGCTCGGGGCGGTACTCCTCGCCTTCGTGGAAGAGGAGGAACTGCTCGATGACCGACTGCTTCGTCTCGATGTGCAGCCGGTCGGCGGCGCGGTAGAAGCGCCCGCGCGCGGCCTCGCCGGCGGTGTAGACGTCGAAGTTACGGACGGTGATCGTGCCGACGCGAAGCGGCGGCGGCGCTTGCGCGGATAAGAAAATGCCGGCCAGCAGCGAAAGCGCAAGGGGGAACCGATTCACGCGATGCAAACGAGGGTAACAAAAAACAGTGCTGCGTGCCGCGTCATCGCCGAGCACTCAGCATTCGCTTCATTGCTGCTGCACTCCTTCGGGGTACGTGAGAAATGATCCCGCCGTGTAGACGATGTCGCAGTCGTAGCTTGCGGTCGGACCGGGCGTGATGCTCGATTCGAATTGGCCGTCTCGACCTGGGGAGATGATCAGATACTGGTTTGCAGGCGCGCCGCCCCACGAGGTGTCCGTGAAGCACGCGAACTCATGGTCCCATCCATCGACTCTTGGGAAGTGCTTCGAGTACGTCGGAACCAGCGCTGCGGAGAGGGTGTTCAAATCGACTGTCTGGTTGACGTTTTGGTAGCCCACGGCAGCGGCGTTGTAGCGGCCGGCATCGACCTGGCGCGCCTCCCAGCCGGCGGCGAGCTCGCGCATGTCGGCCATCGTCCGTTTCTGCCTGGCGCGCTGCAACGCTGCGATGAGATTGGGGATGGCGATGGCGGCGAGGATGCCGATGATCGCAACCACAATGAGTAGCTCGATGAGCGTGAAGCCCTTCTTGTTCATTTGTCGTCTCTCTCGGTCTTTTGCCACTCCGCAAGGTGGTTGCCACGTTCAGCGCCTTCGCTAAGCGACGGACTTACAGAGAGTTAGGCTCGCCACGGACTCGCCGCCAGGCAGAAAACCGGCCATTTTCTGCAAAGGCGACTGACAAGAAATGTCAGCCGCTACGCCTCGGCACCGATCGTCAACTGCACCGCCGGCTCCTCCTGCGGCGCGGCTTTGTACGCTTCGTAGCAGGAACGGCAGCGCGCCTCGTACGCGGAGTCGCCGACCTCCACCTGCGCGTTGCCGCCCGAGACGCGTTGGGAGTAATGCGCCGCGCCGCGGCAGCGCACGCAGATGGCGTGCATTTTCGAGACTTCCTCGGCCACCGCGAGCAGCGCCGGCATCGGCCCGAAGGGGCGGCGCATGTAGTCCTGATCGAGCCCGGCGGCGACGACGCGCAGCCCCGCGTCGGCCAGCTGCATGCAGACGTCGACGACGCCGGCGTCGAAGAACTGGACCTCGTCGATGCCGACGACCTGCACGCCGATCTCGATGCGCGCCAGGAGCTCATTGCTGGTGGCGACGGCGTGGGCCTTCAGGCGGCGGTCGTCGCGCGAGACGATCTCCTCGGTGCTGAAGCGGTCGTCGATGAGCGGCTTGAAGACCTGCACGCGCTGCCGGGCGATGAGCGCGCGCCGCAACCGCCGGATCAACTCTTCCGACTTCCCGGAGAACATGCCCCCGGCGATGATCTCAATCCAACCGCCTTTGTAAGTGTCCAACGAAGCCTCCGCGATGAGGATAGCAGAGAGTGGTGAGTGCTGAGCCGCTGCTACGAAATCGCACGGCATGTGTGGCGCGGACTTCAGTCCGCGCGGGCGGGATGAATCCCGCGCGGGCGGGATGAATCCCGCCCCACATTTCTTCACACCCAGTGAGTGCTGAATCGCCGCGCCCACTCAGCACTCAGCACTCAGCACTCAGCACTTATACTGCGCCCGCGATGAAGCTGCGTATCGCCGGGCTCGTGTTCATTGCCGCCATCGTTGCCTCCACGAACTGCCGTCGAGCGACTAGCGAGACGGATACCGCCGAGCGCGAGGCCCAGGACCTCCTCGTCCGGTACCTGCGCATCGACACCTCGAATCCGCCGGGCAACGAGACCGCGGGCGCGCGCTTCCTGCAGCAGCTGCTGCTGAAGGACGGCATCGACGCGAAGCTCGTCGGCGGTGATCCGAAGCGGCAGGCCGTCTACGCCCGTCTGGCCTCGGGGACGAACGAGAAGGCCCTGCTGCTGCTCCATCACATCGACGTCGTCCCAGCCGTGCAGAGCGAGTGGACCAAGCCGGCCTTCGCCGGCCTCGTCAGCAACGGCTACATCTGGGGACGCGGCGCGCTCGACATCAAATCCCTCGGCATCGCCGAGCTCATGGCCGTACTGGAGCTGAAGCGCCGCAAGCTGCCGCTCACGCGCGACGTCGTCTACCTCGCCGTCCCGGACGAGGAGCTCGGCGGCCTGCACGGCGCGAAGGAGCTCCTCGACGCCCATCCCGAGCTCTTCGCCAACGTCGGCTACGTCCTCAACGAAGGCGGCTACAACGAGACCATCGTCGACAAGGTCGCCTTCTGGGGCATCGAGGTGCAGCAGAAGGTCCCGCTCTTTCTTCGCCTGACGATGCACGGCTGGCCCGGCCACGCCGCCGCACCGCCCGACGACGGCGGCACGCTGGCGAAGCTGCTCGACGCCTTGCAGGCCATTCGCAGCATCGACACGCCGTACCGGCTCACGCCCGCGGTCGAGCGCTACTTCCACGCCGCCGGCACGGCCCGGAAGGACGAGCGCGGCGAAGTCCTCCGCGAGATTCGCGAGCCGATCGACGTGGCCCGCGTGAAGCGCGTCCTCTCGCCCGGCTACCGCTCGCTGCTGCACGACACCATCGCCATCACCCGGCTCGGCGGCGGCGCCTGCACGAACTGCATCCCTGCCACCGGCACAGCCGACATCGACGTCCGCCTCCTCCCCGACGAGAAAACCGACGCGATGGAAGCGAAGATGCGCGAGATCGTCGGCAAGAACGGCGAGGTGACGGTGCTGCTCAAGGGCGAGCCGGCGCCGGAGAGCTCATCCGACACCGACCTCTTTCGTCTCCTCGCCGAAACATTCAAGAAGAGCGAGCCGGGAGCGGTCGTCGCGCCGATCGTGCAGGGCGGCACGAGCGACAGCCGCTTCTTCCGCGCCCGCGGCATCGTCGCCTACGGCATCGCTCCGTTCAAGGTGAACTACTACGACGCCGACACCGTGCACGGCTCCGACGAGCGCATCCGCCAGCGCTTCTTCGACGCCGGCGTGCGCCTGACGCGCGAGATCGTGCGCGCCTTCTGCGCGCGCGGCCAATGATGCGCCGCCTCGCTTTCGTCTTCCTCGTCGCCCTCGCGCTCGCTCCCGTCGCTCGCCCGCTGCTGCGCGGCGAAGTCTTCACCTTCCGCGACCACACCGACTACTTCCAGCCGCTGCGCTGGTTCACCGCGCATTCGCTGCAGGCCGGACACCTGCCGCTGTGGAATCCCTACAGCGCCAGCGGCGAGCCGTGGATGGCCAACCCCCAGACCGCGGTCTTCTATCCGCCGGCGTGGCTCTTCGTCGTGCTGCCGTTCTCCGCTGCGTACATGCTCTACTTGGCGCTGCACCTCGCCCTCCTCGGCTGCGGCGCGTTTCTGCTTTTTTCGCGGCGGGCCTCGCCCGGCGCGGCGCTCATCGGCGCGGTGGCGCTGATGTTCTGCGGTCCGACGCTCTCGCTGCTCGACGTGCAGAACAACCTGACCACGTTCGCCTGGCTGCCGCTCGTGATCTGGTGCGCGGCGGCGCGCGTGCATCCGATGTGGAGCGCCGCGGCGATGGCCATGTCCTTCCTCGCCGGCGAGCCGTTCTTCGCGGCGGTCGGCGCGCTGATCTTCGCCATCGTGGCCCGGCGCGGCGTGCTCGACGTCGCCGCGCAGTCGTTCGCGCCTGTCTCTTATACACATCTCCGAGCCCACGAGACTCAATGGAGAATC
>JBKOUP010000020.1:0-5989 GCA_046723495.1 Acidobacteriota bacterium | reverse complement strand
CTTCCCCGCCTGTGCGCTCGCCGCGGGCGGGGGCGTCGCGGCGGCGATGCGGCGGCTGCCGGGCCGCGCGGCCTTCGCCGCGCCGGCGCTGTTCGGCATCGTGCTGCTGCTGTCGGTCGCGTCGGAGTGGAACATCGTCGCGCGCTACTCGCCCGAGCGCGTCACGCGCATTCTCCACGGCGACAGCCCCTTCATCGAAGCGCCGAAAGTCGCGGAGTACCTGCGCGATCACACCGCGCCCGACGACCGCATCGCCATCTTCGGCTCCGAGCCGGAGATCTACTTCCTCGCCAACCGCAAGTCGGCGACCGGCTACATCTACATGTATCCGCTGATGGAGCCGCAGCCATTTGCGCACACGATGCAGCGGGAGATGATCGCCGAGGTGGAGCGCGCCAACCCGAAGTACATCGTCTCCGTCACGAGTCCGTTCTCGTGGCTGGCACGGCCGGACTCGGATCGGACAATCATCGAGTACGGTCAGCGGAAGGTCGCCACCTACCAACTCGAAATGCGCGAGGGAACGACGCTCAGCTTTCGACGAGCGCCCGCAGCTGGCGCGACGCCACGGTGAGCATGGCCAGGTCGACGCTCTGCGCGGCGCGCACGTCGTTCATCAGCTGATCGACGCGCTCGACGACGCGGAGGCGCGGCGCGAGCCACGACTCCATCGGATCGCGCGCGCCGTTCGTCTCGCCGATCACCTTCGACGCCAGCGTGCTCTGATACTGATAGAGATCGTCGATCACGGCGGCGACCGCGGCTTTCTGCCACGGCGTCTCCGCGGCGATGGTCGAGCCGGCGTTGCGCAGCTTCTCCAGGCCGAAGCGCGTGCCGACGCCGAAGTAGACGCGGGCCACGTCGTCGACCGGCCGCCCGCTGCGGGAGAGGCGCACGATGTCGAGCGCCGCGGCCATCACGCCGAGGCTGGCCACGCGGTATGCGAGATGCTCGGGCAGTCCGTCAGCCTCGAGCTCCCCCTGCCGCGCCTTCACCATCGCCAGCACCGCCGCGGGGAGCACGTCGTGCAGCCGCTCCCACAGCTGGGCGATGCACGGCTTCATCTCCGCGACGTAGGCAGCGATGTCGAGCTTCTCGTAGCCGCTGCGCAACAGCCACTTCACGGCCCGCTCCACGAGGCGCATGACCTCGACCATCATCTCCGTCTGCATGCGCGCGGGGAGCTGGTTGTCGAGGGCGTCGATGTCGGCCCAGAGCGAGCGGAGGTCGAACGACTCGCGGATGATCGTGAACGCGCGCGCGACGTCGCTGGCGGGCTTCCCGATCTCCTCGGTCATCAGCCAGTACGAGGCCGGGCGCAAGCGGTTGAGGAAGTTGTTCGTGACGACGGTGGCGATGATCTCGCGGCGGAGGCGATGCCGCTCCATGGCCGTGCGGAAGCGCTCGCGCAGCGGCGCCGGGAAGTAGAGCACGAGATCCTCGACGAGGAGCGGATCGTCCGGCAGATCGCCGGCCAAAAGATCGGCGTAGAGATTGATCTTGCTGTAGGCCATCAGCACGGCCAGCTCCGGCCGGGTCAGGCCGATATGCGCGGCGTGGCGCTCGCCGATGGTCTCGTCGTCGGGCAGGCCCTCGATGGCGCGATCGAGCTTGCCGGCGCGCTCGAGGGCGCGCATGAAGCGGGCCTGATCGTCGAGCACGGCCTCGCCGAGGGAGTGCGTGACGGAGATGGCCTGGGTCTGCTCGTAGTTGTCGCGGAGAACGAGCACGCCGACTTCGTCGGTCATCTCGGCGAGGATGCGGTTGCGCTCCTCGACGCCGGCGAGCTCGCCATGGTCGATGGCGTCGTAGAGCAGGATCTTGATGTTGACCTCGTGGTCGGAGGTGTCGACGCCGGCGGAGTTGTCGATGGCGTCGGTATTCAGCTTGCCGCCGAGGAGCGCGTACTCGATGCGGCCGCGCTGGGTGAAGCCGAGGTTCGCCCCTTCGCCGACGACGCGCACGCGCAGCTCGTTGGCGTCGACGCGCAGGGCATCGTTGGCGCGGTCGCGCGCCGCGGCGTGGTCCTCGTGACTCGACTTCACGTACGTGCCGATGCCGCCGAGCCAGAGGAGATCGGCGGAGGCGCGGAGGATGGCCCGCATCAGATCGGCGGGGGCGATGGTCTTCTTCGACAGCTCGAAGAGGCGCGCGACCTCGTCGGAGATCGTGATCGTCTTCGCGCTGCGCTCGAAAATCGCGCCGCCGGGCGAGAGCAGATCCTTGTTGTAGCCGTTCCAGTTCAGGCGCTGGTCGAACAGGCGCTGCCGCTCCGCCAGCGTGGCGGCGGGATCGGGATGGGGATCGACGAAGATGTGCGTGTGGTTGAACGCCGCGATGAGCTTCGTGTGCGGCGAGAGGAGCATGGCGTTGCCGAAGACGTCGCCGGACATGTCGCCGACGCCGACGCAGGTGAACTCCTCGCGCTGGATGTCGGTGCCGAGCTCGCGGAAGTGGCGCTTGACGGCCTCCCATCCGCCGCGGGCGGTAATCCCCATCGCCTTGTGGTCGTAGCCGGCGCTCCCTCCGGACGCGAACGCGTCGCCGAGCCAGAAGCCGTACTCGGCGGAGACGCCGTTGGCGATGTCGGAGAACGTGGCCGTGCCCTTGTCGGCGGCGACGACGAGGTAGGGATCGTCGCCGTCGCGGCGGACGACGTCGCGCGGCGGGATGAGCTCGTGGCCGCGGGAGTTGTCGGTGATGTCGAGCATGCCCCGCAGCAGGGTCTTGTAGGCCTCGACGCCCTCGGCCTGGAACCTGGCGCGCTCGCTCGAGGGGTTCTTCACCACGAAGCCGCCCTTCGAGCCCATCGGCACGATGACGACGTTCTTCACGTTCTGCGCTTTCATCAGGCTGAGGATCTCGGTGCGGAAATCCTCGCGGCGGTCGGACCAGCGGATGCCGCCGCGGGCCACCTTGCCGGCCCGCAGGTGGATGCCCTCCATCGTCGGCGAGTAGACGAAGATCTCGACCATCGGCCGCGGCAGCGGCAGCTCCTTGATCTTCTGGGAGTCGAATTTGAAGGAGAGGTAGGTCTTGCGATTGCCGCCGCCGTCGCGCTGCCAGTAGTTCGTGCGCAGCGTGGCCTCGATGAGCGTGGCGTAGAGGCGGAGGATGCGGTCTTCGTCGGGGTTCTTGACGGAGTTGAGCAGGTCGTCGATCTGGGCGCGATAGCCGAGCGACGCGGCCTGCCGTCCGATCTGGGAGACGCCGAGCGCAGGATCGAAGTGGTTGCGGAACAGCGCCAGCAATTGCCGGGTGATGGCCGGGTTGTTCGCCAGCGTCTGCTGGATGTAAGTCTCGCTCAGGGCGATGCCGATCTGGCGGACGTACTTGCAGTACGCGCGGAGGACGACGACCTCGTGCCATTCCAGCTCCGCGCAGAGGACGAGGCGGTTGAAGCCGTCGTTCTCGGCCTCGTTGTTCCAGACGCGGATGAAGGCGTCCTCGAACTTCGTCTTGACGGGCGCGAGGTCGTCCTGCAGGCCGGAGGCGGCCAGGCTGAAGTCGCGGATGCGCACCGGCTGCGTCGCGTGCAGCGGCTGCACTTCGTACGGCACCTCGGCCAGGATGCGCAGGCCCATGTTCTCGAGGCGAGGCATGATCTCGGAGAGCGGCACGGGCGCGCCGGTGTGGATGATCTTGCAGTGGAACTGGCCGTCGCCGCGATGGCGATAGAGGTCGACGACGAGGTTGTTGCGAGCGAGCACTTCCTCGACGTGGCCGATGTCGTAGAGCGCCGCGCCGGCGGAGAAGCGCTCCGCGTACGCCATCGGGAACGCTTTCTTGTAGCGGTGATGGAGCTCGATGCCCGCTTCCTCGCCGTGCTGCTGGATCAGTTTGTCGAGGAGGCGATCGCTCCACGTGCGCGCCGCCTCGGCCAGGCGTTGATCGATCTCCTTGGGGTCGACCTCGGGGACGCTGCCGGGGGTCGTCTTCACGATGAACAGCCCGCGCGCCAGCGGCGCGTCGGTGACGTGGTCGTGGATCTGCGTCTCGCTTCCGTTGAACGCCGACTCGAGAATGGCTTTCGCACGCTCCTTGAAGTCGGGCGTGTAGCGGTCGCGCGGGACGAAGACATAGCAGGAGACGAAGCGCTCGAAGATGTCCTTGCGCCCGAAGAAGGCCACGCGGTGGCGCTCCTGCAGCAGCAGGATGCCGTGGGTGATGCCGAAGAGCTGGGCGTCGGTGGCCTGGAAGAACTCGTCGCGGGGGAAGCTCTCCAGGATCTCGACGAAGGCCTTGCCGTTGTGGCTGCGCGGGTCGAGGCCGGCGCGCTCGATGGCCCGCGTGGCCTTGAGGCGCAGCATGGGGATCTCGCGCACGCTGCGGCTGTAGGCGGCCGAGGTGAAGAGGCCGAGGAAGCGGTCCTCGCCGATGAGGTTGCCGCTCTCGTCGTAGCGCTTGATGCCGATTCGGTCGAGCGGCACGGCGCGGTGGATGAGGCTGCGCGTGTTGGCCTTGGTGACGATGATGAGGTCTTTGGTGCGCGCGTAGTCGCTGAACTCGCGGCTCAGCGGCGCGGCGCTGCGCTCGGCCGACTCGGGGAGCATCTTCCGAAGGATGCCCAGGCCGCTTTCCGGGACGGCGGGGAGGTAGTCGTTGCCGCCGCGGGTCTCGAAGCCGTAGTGGCGATAGCCGAGGAAAATGAAGTTGCCCTCGTCGAGCCACTGCAGGAAGGCGCGGCCTTCGTCGATCTCCTCCTGCGGCATGGGCAGCTTCTGCTGCCCCGTCTCGGCGACGATCGCGGCCATGCGGTCGCGCATGGCGCGCCAGTCGGCGACGGCGACGCGCACGGCGTCGAGCACGCGCTCGATGGAGTCCTGGAGCAGCTCCAGTTCGGCAGCCGAGGTCTCCTGGTCGATCTCGATGTGCATCATCGACTCGACGATGGCGTCGAGCGGCGCGGCCTGCGTGGAGGTCATCTCCACGCGACGGCCGGCGGCGTCGCGGCGCGCGCGCACGACGGGGTGGAGCAGCAGGTGGATGGTGCGCTCGCGCCGGTTGATCTCCGCGCTGACGGAGTCGACCAGGAAAGGCATGTCGTCGTTGACGATCTCGATGACGGTGTGCTCGAGCTCCCAGCCGCTGTCGGGGCCGGGGTTGAAGATCCGCACCTTGGCCGTACCGGGCGTGCGCTGGCGGCCGAACTCCCAGAGCGAGAGGGCGCCGCCGAGGAGCGTTTCGAAGGGGGTGTAGATGATGTCGTCGGAGGCGACGAGGGCGAAGTAGCGGTTGAGGAACTGCTCGACGCTGTCGGCCTCCGCGGCGCCGACGCGATTCCTCGCCTCGGCCACGATGCGCGCCACGAGATCCGATTTTCGTTGTTCGGGTGTGAGTGAAGCCATGCGGGGGGCAATCATATCTCCGCTAGAATTCGGGTACGTTCAAAAGAGCCCTCCTGGCAATCGTCCTGCTGGCGCTGCTCGCAATCGTTGCCGCGTCGATTGGAAACTGGTCTGTCTTCGCCATCGGCGCGCTGGCGCTGGCGTTCTTCGCAACATGGCGCCGAACAACAAAGTTGAAGCACGCGCTGGAGACGCTGGAGGCGAAATTCGACGCCTTGCATGGCGTCCCCGAGCCTGAATTCAAGCCCGCGCCCACGCCCGTGCCCGCTCCCGAGCCCGTGCCCGCTCCCGCGCCCGCTCCCGTGCCCGTCTTTGCTCCCCCGGAACCCGCAGGCCCAACCTGGCACGACCGCCTTCGCTCCGCCCTCGACCTCGAGCAGATGCTCGGCGCGAACTGGCTGAGCAAGATCGGCGTGGCCATCCTCGTCCTCGGCGTGGCCTTCTTCCTGGCCTGGCAGCTTCGCGAGCTCGGCCCGGCGGGGAAGATCGTCGTCGGCACGGTCGTCGCCGCGGCGCTCCTCGCCGCCGGCATCGCCGGCGAGCGCTCCGAGCGCTATCGCGTCTTCGCGCGCGCCTCGCTGGCCGGCGGCTGGTCGCTCCTCTTCTTCGTCGCCTACGCCGCGCACCACATCGCCGCCGCG
>JBKOUP010000053.1:0-10104 GCA_046723495.1 Acidobacteriota bacterium | reverse complement strand
ATCTGGTCGAGGTGCACGAGGTCATGCCCCGCCTGCAGCCGCAGCAGATAGCCGGCCGACTCGCCGCCGCGCTCGCTGTGGACGCCGTAGCGCGCCAGCTCCGCCGGCGTGAGCTGCCGCGCCAGTCGCAGGTTCGCCGCGCGCAGCGTTTCGAATTGCGCGAGCACATCGGCGAGCGCGGCCTGGCGATAGCGAAGCTTCTGCGACCAGAGGTCCTGGTCGTACGCCGTGATCGGCGGCTCGTCCTGCGCGACGATCATCCGCACGCGCACGCCCACGACCATGTCGCTGTCGGCGAGGTGGTGGGCGACGTCGATCATCGACCACTTGCCGGGCTTCTCGGGCCGGCGCATGGCCGCGTCGTCGACGCCGTCGAAAGCCGCGCGCAGCGCGGCGGGCGTCGCCTCCAGCACCGCGAAAACGTCGCGCTCGCCGAGGCGCGTGAGAAGGCCCCGCGCGTAATCGCCGGGGACGTCGACATCGATCATGCCGACATCATACGCGGCGGAGTAATCCGAGCCGCTCTTTGTAGATGCAGAGGATGTCTTCGATTTCCGCGGCGGCGAACGAGGAGAGCGGAGCCGGAAACTCGTCGCGGGGAATGGCCTTGCGTTTCGTGTCGAGGCCGAGAGCGACGGCGCCAGCGCGCGTGCCGGCGTGCAGATAGACGACGTTCGGCGCGACGCCGGCTTTGTATCCGATCCGCAGCGCGATGTCGTACCGATAAAGCGGACCGAGGCCCTTCAAGTCTGACGTCGTGCGTGCGACGAGCGCGTGAAGAGCATCGAAATCGCCAGCCGTCCTGATCGCCGGCGCGAGGTCCACGAGCCGCCGCGCAGCTTCGTCGAGCACTGCTTGTGTCTTCCTCGTGTGATGCGGGCAGCGATTCCAGCGAGATCCGATGGGACGCTGGCCCGCCGCCGCGCGATGGATGGCATCGCGCAACGTCAGACTCGAGAACTGCAGGCGTTCGAACTGAAGCCGCGGGTTCGTCCCGTAGTCCTCGCAAATCGCGGCTACCGAATCGCGATCCACTCGCCGATCAGCTTGCCGACAATCATTCATCGTTCGCGCGTCGAGATCCGGCCCCATTATGGACGGAAATCCGAGATACGATCGGCCCCGTGGACGGCCCGCACATCGTCATCGTCGGAGGCGGCTTCGGCGGCCTTTACGCGGCGCGGGAGCTGCGCCGTGCCGAGGCGCGCGTCACCATCATCGACCGCCGCAATTTTCATCTCTTCCAGCCGCTGCTCTACCAGGTCGCCACCGCGGCGCTGAATCCGAGCGACATCGCCGCGCCGATCCGCTCGATCCTCCGCCGGCAGAAGAACGTCTCGGTGATTCTCGGCGAAGCGATGCGCATCGACACGAAGAAGCGCATCGTCGTCCTGACCGAGGGCGAAGTCGCGTACGACACCCTCATCGTCGCCACCGGCGCGACGCATTCCTACTTCAACCATCCCGAGTGGGAGCGCGACGCGCCGGGGCTCAAGACCATCGAAGACGCGCTGGAGATCCGCCGCCGCGTCCTCCTCGCCTTCGAGGAAGCGGAGCGCCAGACCGATCCCGAGCGGCAGCAGGCATGGCTCACCTTCGTCATCGTCGGCGCGGGGCCGACCGGCGTGGAGCTCGCCGGCGCCCTTTCCGAGATCGCGCGGCAGACGATGCTGCGCGACTTCCGGCGCATCAATCCGTCGAGCGCGCGCGTGGTCCTCGTCGAAGGAAAAGAGCGCGTGCTGCCGACGTATCCCGCCGACCTCTCCGCGAAGGCCGAGGCGCAGTTGCGCAGGCTCGGCGTCGAGGTGATCACGAACGCCGTCGTGACCAGCGTCGACGATCACGAGGTCCGCGTCGGCGACACGACGATCGCGGCGCGCACCGTGCTGTGGGCGGCGGGCGTGCAGGCCTCGCCGCTCGCGCAGTCGCTCGGCGTCCCGCTCGACCGCGCCGGCCGCGTCGTCGTCGAGCCGGATCTGACCATCCCCGGCCATCCCGAGGTCTTCGTCATCGGCGACCTCGCCGCCGTCCCGAACGTTCCCGGCGTCGCGCCGGCGGCGATCCAGGAAGGCGTCCACACCGCGCGCAACATCGAGCGCGCCATCGAGGGCCAGCCGCGGCGCGCCTTCCGCTATCACGACAAGGGCCTGCTGGCCACGATCGGCCGCGCCGCCGCCGTCGCCGACCTCGGCCGGATCCATCTCAGCGGCCTCCCGGCCTGGCTCGCCTGGCTCGGCGTCCACATCTATTTCCTGATCGGCTTCCGGAACCGGCTGCTGGTCCTGCTCGAGTGGGCATGGGCCTACGTGACGTATCAACGCGGCGCGAGGCTCATCACCCGGTCCAGCCGTTGACCCTCGGATTCATTTTTGACCCGCCACAAAGTCGTGTGATGGGTCGGAAAAGTTACCAGCTGATCCGGCCCTTCTATATTTTTCAAGCACTTACAACGTGGCAGAGCCGTTGCTCTAGGGACGGTCCAGCTTCAGCCATATCACAACTAATTTAAGGAGAAGGGAAACTCGATGAAGAAAGTCTCGGCCATCCTCTTTGCCCTGGTATTGGTGGCAGGCGCGGGTTACGCGCAGCAACTCGAACTCGCGGTTGGCAACGGACACGCCCATCCCTCGAATCAGGCGGGCGGCGGCGGCGCCGGCGGCAACCTCATCTATCACAACGGCGGTTCCGTCATTCCCGTGGCTCACGTCGTCTGCATTTTCTGGGGCCCGAGCTTCAACGACCCCACCTCCGCGGACTACAACTACGCGCGGACGCTGCAGAACTTCCGCAACCAGTTCGGCACGACGCCGGAGTACAACACGATCACGCAGTACTACCAGAACATCGGCGGCCAGCAGTTCATCCAGCTGACGAACCTCGCCGGCATCCAGGCCGACTGGTTCGACACGACCACGCCTCCGACGAACGTCACCGACACGATCGTCCAGCAGGAAGTGCAGCGCTACGTCGCCGCCAACGGCACCGACTACAGCACGATCTACGAAGTCTTCATCCCGGCCGGCTCGTACTCGTCCGACGGCAGCTCGACCTCCTGCGGCGGCCCGAACCTGGCCTACTGCGCCTACCACAGCCACTACAACGACGGCACCGGCCAGGCGGTCAAGTACTCGATCGAGCCTTATCCGAACTGCAGCGGCTGCTCGGTCAGCGGCTGGAGCGCGGTCCAGAACCAGGAACACTTCGTCTGCCACGAGACCCGTGAGGCCGTCACCGACGCCCTCGGCAATGCATGGTTCGACCGTCGCGGCTACGAGGCCGACGACAAGTGCGCCTGGAGCCCGACGCCGTTCATCGGCACCAACGGCTACGGCTATCAGTACGAGTGGTCGAACGCCAACAGCGGCTGCGTGAAGACCCGCTAAATCGAAATCATCCGTCTCAGTGGAGGACAGGCCTTGCGCCTGTCCTCTTTTTTTACCCGTTCGCCTGGAGCTCGAACAGGATCTCGTCGATGGCCTCGGCGGCCTTCTCGATCGGCAGGATGCACGTCCCCGCGCCGCGATGTCCGCCGCCGCCGTAGCGCGACATCAGATCGCCGACCGACGTCTTGCAGGTGCGGTTGAAGATCGAGTGCCCGACCGCGGCGACGACGCTCTGATGCGACGGTCCCCAATGCACGCGCAGGGAGACGTTGGCCTCGGGGAAGAGCGAGTAGACGAGGAAGCGGTTGCCGGCGGGAAGGCGCTCGATCTCGCGCAGGTCGGTGACGACGACGTTGTTGATCTGGAAGCTGTTCCGCTGCAGCAGCGAGCGAAACTCCTCCTGCTCGTTGCGGATGCGGTCGACGCGGCGCCGCACCTCGGGCTGCTGCAGGACTTCCTCGATCGACAGCGTCCGCAGCCAGGCCACGAGCTGGCGGAAGTACTCCTCGAAGTTGCCGAGGCCCGTGCGCGAGTCGATCGTGTAGCCGAGGAGGATGTAGCCCTGCGGACTCTCGACGTCGTCGGGAGTCAGTTGCGCGCTGTCGAGGCGGTCCGTCTCATCGACGAGCTTGGCCAGGCGCTGCAGCGCAGGATCGTTCGCATCTTTCTCGCGGTAGTACTCGTAGACCAGCCGCGCCGCGGACGGCGCCAGACCGTAGCGGCCGTCGAATTCCTTCGGCGGCGTCTCGTTGCTCGGCGTGAGGAGGTGATGGTCGAACCACTTCCCGGCGTTCGGGTGATACGGCAGGTTGGCCAGCACGTCGTCCGGACGGATCTCCACGCGCTTGTCGGTGATGTCCTGCGGATGCACGAGCAGGATCTCGTCGATCGCCTCCTTCATCGTGATGATGACGGCGCTCGTCAACCCGTCGAGATCGGCACGCGTGACCAGTCGCATCGGAAGTCCGTTTTTTATCAGAGTTGGTAAGCTTCGTCACCTATCGATGACTGCAGAGCGACAGCGCCTCAGCGGCGACGCGCATGCGCTGGCCCGCTGGCGGAAATGGGGGCCGTACCTCTCCGACCGCGCCTGGGGGACGGTGCGCGAGGACTACAGCGCGAATGGCGAGGCCTGGAGCTTCCTCTCGCACGACCTGGCCCGCTCGAAGGCCTTCCGCTGGGGCGAGGACGGCATCGCCGGCGTCTCCGATCGCTACCAGATCCTCTGCTGGTCGATGGCCTTCTGGAACGAGCGCGATCCGATTCTGAAGGAGCGCTACTTCGGCCTCACGCCGGCGGAGGGGAATCACGGCGAGGACGTGAAGGAGTGCTACTTCTATCTCGACGCCCTGCCGAGCCACGCCTACCAGCGCATGCTATACAAGCTTCCGCAGCGCGCCTTCCCATACGCCGAGCTGATCGAGCGCAACCGCGCGCGCGGCTCGGCCGAGACGGAGTACGAGCTGATCGACACCGGCGTCTTCGACGACAACCGCTACTTCGACGTCGAGATCGAGATCGCCAAGGAGGACGAGGACTCGCTGGTGATGCGCGTGACCGCGCACAACCGCGGCCCCGAGCGCGCGCCGCTGCATCTCATTCCGCAGCTCTGGTTCCGCAACGTCTGGGCGTGGGACGGGCGCAACGCGATGCCGCCGGCGATCACGGCCATCGACGATCACACGCTGCTCGCCGACGACTCCGCCGCGCCGCCGCTGGCCGGACTGCTGCACGAGACCCGGCTCGGCCGGCATCGCTTCGAGCTGCCGCCCGGGACCCGGCTGCTCTTCACCGACAACGAGACCAACGGGCCGCGCGTGTTCGGACCGTGGGCGCAGTCGCGCAGCGCGTACACGAAGGACGCGTTCCATCGCCGCATCGTCGAGAGCGACGAGCACGTCGTGAACCCGGCGATGCGCGGAACGAAGGCCTGCGGGTGGCTGCGCGTGGAGATCGATCCCGGGCAGTCGTATGCGATGGACATGCGCTTGCGCCCCTCATCCGGCGAGGTGCGCGCCGTCCAAGACGTCATCACGTCACGCCGCCGAGAATCCGACGAGTTCTATGAATCTCTGCATCCAAAGAACGCCAGCGCTGAAGAAAAAAACATCCAGCGCCAGGCCTTCGCCGGCCTTCTCTGGAACAAGCAGTCCTACCTCTTCGACGTCGACGTCTGGCTCGACGGCGACGACCCCGCCTGGCCGCCGCCGGCCGAGCGCCACAACGGCCGCAACGCGCGCTGGCGTCACCTCAACTCCATGCGCGTCCTCTCGATGCCCGACAAGTGGGAGTACCCGTGGTTCGCCGCATGGGATCTCGCCTTCCAGTCGATCGTCTTCGCGCTCATCGACGCTCAATTCGCCAAGGAGCAGCTCTGGCTCATGCTCTTCGAGCAGTTCCAGCATCCGAACGGGCAGATCCCCGCGTACGAGTGGGAGTTCTCCGACCTCAACCCGCCCGTGCACGCCTGGGCGGTCTGGCGCGTCTACAACATGGACCGGATCCGCAGCGGCGTCGCCGACCGCGCCTTTCTCGAGAAGTGCTTCCACAAGCTGATGCTGAATTTCACCTGGTGGGTGAACAAGGTCGACGGCGACGGCAACAACGTCTTCGAAGGCGGCTTCCTCGGCCTCGACAACATCACCGTCTTCGATCGCAGCGAGACTCTGCCCGGCGGCGCGCACCTCGAGCAGAGCGACGGCACCGGATGGATGGGGATGTTCTGCCTGGTGATGATGCGCATGGCCCTCGAGCTGGCCAAGGAGAACGAGACGTACGAGGGGTTGGCCACGAAGTTCTTCGAGCACTACGTCTACATCGGCGCGGCGATGAAGATGTTGCGCGGCGACAAGACGCTGTGGGACACGGAGGACGGCTTCTTCTACGACCTGCTGCGCTTCCCCGACGGGAGCGCCGTGCCGTTCCGCGTCCGCTCGCTGGTCGGACTGATTCCGCTCTACGCCATCGAGCGGCTGGAGCGGAAGTGGATCGAGCCGTTCGAAGTCTTCAGCGAGAATCTCGAATGGTTCATCAAGCACCGCCGCGACATCGTGGAGAGCTGCGTGACGACGGTCGAGCATGGCGGCGACGTCACGCACGTCCTCGCCGTCGTCGACCAGGCCCAGTTGCAGCACCTGCTCGCCTATGTCGTCGACCGCAAGGAGTTCCTCTCCCGCCACGGCGTGCGCAGCCTGTCGAAGGCGCACCAGCAGAGTCCCTTCCGCTTCGGCGGCCGCGCCGTCGGCTACGAGCCCGGCGAAGCGGTGGAGAAGCTGAAGGGGGGCAACAGCAACTGGCGCGGCCCGGTGTGGTTCCCGACGAGCTTCCTGATCATCGAGAGCCTGCGCAAGCTGGAGAAGGCCTTCGGCGGCGACGTGAAGGTGGCCCTGCACGCGGCCGAGACGACGACGGAGCAGCCGCTGCAGGAGACGATGGCCGATACGCGCGCCGAGGACGGTCTCGGCGCCGGCGCCGCGCGCGCGCGCGGCCGCTCAATCTCGACGGCGGTGCCTGCTGTGCGCTCCACGACGCTGAGCGGCCTGGCCGGCGACATCGCCAACCGCATGATCCGCATCTTCGTTCCCGACCACGACGGCTACCGCCCCCTCCACGGCCCGCGCGGCACGCCCAAGGCCGAGCTCTTCGCGAAGGACCCGCACTGGCGCGATCTCGTCCTCTTCTACGAGTACTTCCACGGCGACAGCGGCGAAGGGCTGGGCGCCTCGCACCAGACGGGATGGACGGCGCTGATCGCGAGCTTGATCGACGAGTGGCGGTAAGCGTCAGCGTTTCGGCGGCGCCACGAAATCGATCACCTGCCGGTCGTTGCGGCGATAGATCGCAAAATCCTTCCGGTCGACCGTCAGCACCTGCGATTGCGGGGTCGTTCCTCGCAGAGCGTGATCATGAATGGCGGAACTTGCGCCGTGCATTCGTCGCTGACCGCCGACCGCCGCGAAGGCTACCGGCCAGATCTGCGGAGAGGTCGTAGATCGAGCCAGATCCTCCCTCGCTTTGGTGTTCCACGCAATCACGGATCATCGCCGATACGCTTCGGCCGGTCGCGCGCGCTTCCTTGCGCAACCGATCGAGTGTGTGGTCCGAGAGTTTCACCGTGATCCCCTTCATGTCAGCAGGGTAAGTAGTTCCTGACAGAGGGGCAATACCCGGTCAGCATCGCCACTCCCCACGCCACCGCCGTCTCCACCCGCAGGATCCTCTCCCCCATCGACACCGTCTCGAACCCCGCCCGCTCCAGCGACGCGATCTCCTCGTCGATGAAGCCGCCTTCCGGCCCGATCGCCAGCGTCACCGGCTCCGCCACGTTGCGCGGGAGGGGCGCGCGGGAGGGCGGGTGGGCGGCGAGCGCTCGCGATCCCGCAGCGATCGAGACCAGCTCCTCCTCGGCGAAGCGGCGGAAGAAGCGGTGGATGGTGATCGACGGCAGGATCGTGTCGCGGGCTTGCTCGAGGCCGAGGATCGCCTGCAGGCGCAAATTCTCCGGCGACAGGCGCGGCGAGCTCCAGTAGCTCTTCTCCACGCGCCAGGCGTTCACGAGGCAGATGCGCTTCACACCCATCGACGTCGCCGAGGCGATCACGCGGTTCAGCACCTTCGGGCGCGGCAGCGCCAGCACGAGCGTGATGCGGGCGGGCGGGGGCGGATCGCGGTCGAGCGTGACGTCGAGATCGACGGCCTCGGCGGACATGCCGATCACGCGGCCGCGGCCGATGCGTCCGCCGGCGACGCCGACCGTCAGCTCGTCCCCGAGCGCGGCGCGATGCACGCCCGTCACGTGCTCGAGGCGGCGGCCGGTCAGGCGCGCGCGGGCGGGGGCGGTGAAGTCGTCGTCGAAGAGTAAGACGAGGTTCATTCGTATATCATCGCCCGCGCATGAACATCGAGACACGCAAGAAAGGCGACGTCGTCATCGTCGATTTTCAGGGGCGGCTGGCCGTCGGCGTCGGCGACGAAGTGCTGACGCGCCTCGTGACCGAGCTCCTCGACGAGGGGAACAAGAAGATCCTCCTCAACCTCTCCGAGATGGACTACATCGACAGCAACGGCCTCGGCGAGCTCGTACAGAGCCTCAAGACCTCCAAGCGCTTCGGCGCGCAGCTCGTCCTCCTCAAGCCGCAGGACCGCGTGCGCAAGACCCTCAAGCTCACCAATCTCCTGCCGATGTTCAGCGTCTACGAGACCGAGGCCGAGGCCCTCAAAGCCTTCCACGGATAGCACGAAAACTGCAGTGAGGAGTGGGCATGATCCCATTCCTCGTATCGATATTCGTTCTCGCAGCAACGCCCGCTCCCCAGCCGCTCAGCATGGCGGTGTCGACGCAGAAAAAAATCCTCGTCGTACGCGTCAACGGCCAGGACGTGAAGCAGTACGACGTCGCCGTCGGCACCAAGAAACACCCCACGCCGATGGGGCGCTTCGGCGTCCGGCACATCGTCTGGAACCCGGCATGGGTCCCGCCGAAGGCAAAGTGGTCGAAGGATAAGCAGCCCGCCGCGCCGAGCGATCCGAACAACCCGATGAAAGTCGTGAAGCTCTTCTTTCAGGAGCCCGACTATTACATTCACGGCACCGACCAGGAGGACACCCTCGGCGCGGCCGCCTCGCACGGCTGCATCCGCATGGCCCAGCAGGACGTCTACGATCTGGCGCGCTTCATCATGCAGAACGGCGGCGCGCCGCGCAGCGACGAGTGGTACAACGCGGTCATCAATACGATGAAGCCGGCGGACGTCCGGCTGCCGAAGGCCGTGCCGCTGGTGATCGGAAAGTGACTACTGGATCCGATACGGCGCCGTCATCATCATGTAAGCCGCGACCGGCTTCCCGTCGTGCTTGGGCGGCTCGAAGCGCCACTGCTTGAGGGCTTCGACCGCGGCGTCGTCGATCTCGGGGCGCACTTTCTGCAGCACGATCACGCCGCCGACGGAGCCGTCGGGCTCGACGCGGACCTGCGTCAGCACGATGCCGGTGCGATTGCGCATCGACTCGATGGCCGGGTATTTCGGCTCGACGCGCGAGACGATGTTGGGCGGCTTCTCGCCGTGGGAGACGACGATCACGTCGTCGCGGGCCTCGGCGGCCGGAAGCACCGTGAAGGCGACGTAGTACAGCTCGTCGGGCGCGCCGAAGATCGACGTCGCGTTCGGCTTCACAGCGATCGTCGCGTGCTTGCCGTCGGGCAGCAGCACGTCGCCGTCCGCTTTCGCTTCGACCGGGCGTCCGAGGTCGCTGATGAAGAAGGCGGCGCTCTCGGCGGAGCTCAGCGGCTTCGGGGAGAGGATCGCCTGGATCATCACGTTGAGGGACCCGTGCTTGCGCGCGCTGAGCGCACTGCGCACGGCGTCGTACGACGCGGGCCAGCCGCCTTGCGGGGGCGTGAGCAGGGTCCCGGGAAGTTGCGCGTCAGGGGCGATTCCCTCGGGGCTCACGTGAGGAAGGCGCTCGTACGTCGTCACGCGGACCACCAGCGGGTCGGCGGCGAAGGCGGAAACGGCGAAGAGCAGAAGGGCAGCGGATAGCGATTTCATCGGTCGGTGGGACGTAACGCGGGGGAGAGAAGTTCTCATCCCGGGCGGCGGCGGGACGCCGCTTGGCCAGCCGGCGGGACGCCGGCGCTCCGAGCCTCCACCGGGCGCTCGACGTTGACGCCGCTGAGCTTGCGCAGGAGGGCCCAGTAGACGCTGACCGAGCGCTCCAGCAG
>JBKOUP010000527.1:0-5675 GCA_046723495.1 Acidobacteriota bacterium | reverse complement strand
GGCGAGCCTCGACGTCGAAGCGGTCTACAGCGGCAGCCGCGCCGACGAGATCCGGGCCAAGCTCTCCGAGCAGTCGTCGGCCGAGCTGGCCAGGCACGAGATCAACCGCTACGCCGCCGACACGCCGAACATCGTCGCCGCCGCGCCGCTGCGCATCCGCGACGACCGCGAGCACGACACGATCAGCCTCCGCGAGCGCTACGTCGTGGCGAACCTTTTCCGTGGCGGGCGCTGGACGTACGTCCCGCGCTCGATCGAGAAGCATCTGCAGCGTCCGGCGCTGATCGTGCGCACGATGCCGCTCTCCGTCGACTACCCGCTCGACGTCGAGGAGACGACGGAGATCCATCTCCCCTCGGCGCTGCGCGCGAACGTCGCGGACGCCGTCGTCACCACGCCCGCGCTGCGTTACGAGCGGCGCGTGGAGCGGCGCGGCACGACGATCGTGCTGCACGACGCGCTGCGCTCGACCGCCGACTCCGTGCCGCTCGCGCGCGTGGCCGAGCACGTGGCCGCGCTCAACGACCTCTCCCGCAGCCTCGGCGTCACGATCTCGCCCGCGCCGCGCGGCACGGGCGGGTGGGCGTGGGGCGGTCTCGGGCTGATCGCGTTCGTCGGCGGCTGCACGTTACTCGCGGTGCGCCGGAGGAGAGCTTCTCATGTCGAGGAGCCGCCGCTCGCCGCCGTCGCTGAGATGGACGGACGTCGGCACCTGCAGGGCTGAGTCGGTGCTGATGTCGTAGACCATCGTTCGCGTCGTTACGCAATGCGGCGAGACCTTCGCCTCCTCCACCGCGCCGATCGGTCCCTTCTCATCAAGCACGAAGACGTTCCGCCCGCCGAGAAGCGGCCAACCGAACGTCAGCGTGGCCGGGAGCAGCACCGCGTCCGGCGCGACCGAGGTCTGCTCGACGAGGCCGCGCTCGTCGCCGCGGGCGCGCACCGTCCACTTGCCGTGATCGCTCCACGCGCGCGTGCGCACGACGTGGTCGCCGTCGCGGCGCGTGACCTCGATGAAGTCGGGCGCGCGGCGGCTGTCGAGCCCCGCGAACGTCTCGATCGTCGTCGACGGCGTCTTTGCCGGCACGATCAGGCTGTGCGCGAGCAGACCACCGTCGTTCGTCTCGTACAGCTCCCACGTCTCCGTCGCCTTCGCGCCTTTCGCGTCGCGAAGCTCGTAGTGCCCGCTGGCGAGCTGCGCCTTTCGCTCGTAGCGGCCGCGATGCGGCGGCAGCGCCTGGCCGACGAGGATGAGGGCCACGTCGTGCTCGACCGTGTCGGTGGCCGGCGTCTCCACGACGCGGCCGATCTCCTTCGCGCCGCGCTCGACGATCATCGTCGGCACGTTCGTCAGCTTCTGCGCGCGGATGAATTCGAGCGGCGTGAGGAAGTCGGGACCGATGCCGAAGAGCTCCACCTGCAGCCGCGGATTCGCGGCCTCGTGCAGCGCCTTGAGCAGCCGCGGCACGGCGCGCTTGCTGTCGCCGCACCATGTGGCGAAAACGATCGTGATCCGCGCCGGCCCGGCGCCACGCAGCTGATCGACGACCTTCGCGTCGGGCGTGTAGTGATCGTGGATCGACTTCCAGATCGGCGCCGTCGCCCAGAGCGTCTCCTCCGTCATCGGGCCTGCGTGGCTCTGGTGCGGATAGATCAGCGTGTTGTTGCCGAGGTAGCTCGAGTCGTCGGGCATGGCGAAGGCGCCGAGGCGCCGGGCCGGGAGCGGGTCGGGCGTCGTCGCCGCGGTGCGATCTTCGTTGAAGGCGAAGAGCGCGCGGTCCGCCGACGAGAGCTCGCGTGTGTCGCGGTCGAAGATCAAGGCCTCGCCGCACGGCGGCAGGTACACGAGGCGATGCTCGTTCACGAGCGTTTGTCCCTCGCGCGTGAGGGCGCCGTTGAGGTAGACGTCGCGGAGCGTATCGGTCCACTTGAGGTCGGCGGTGGCGGGGAGCGCGGCAAGGAGCAGCAGAGCCGGGAGCAAGCGTCGCATGGTGGCCTCCTGTCGAGTTTGGCAATAGGACGACACGACGACGCCGAGGTCACGGAAATTATCTTGTAGTAATGCCCGTTGGGTTGGGCACTCAGTCCCATCAGAAGGAGAAGGGTTTCAGCATGCGTAACACCGGCACTGTCAAGTGGTTCAACGACGCGAAGGGCTTCGGCTTCATCACCATGGCCAGCGGAGAGGACGTGTTCGTCCACTTCAGCGCCATCCAGGCGCAGGGCTTCCGCAGCCTGCCCGAGGGCGCCAACGTCGAGTTCGATCTCGTCCAGGGCCCGAAGGGGCTTCAGGCGCAGAATGTGACGGTCGCGGCGTAAGCCGCGGCCTCATTTCCTCGGCGCGGTCCTCTCCCCCGGCTGCAGCGGCAGATCCATCTTTCCGTAGTCGCGCATGAACACCATCAGCCCGTAGACGGGCGTGTTGTGCTCGAAGCCGGCGGCGAGCTGATCGTTGTAGCGGTCGATGAAGAAGTCGAACGGATCGCGCGGGTCCGTGTCGACGACTTCCATGTCCGCGTCGATCATCAGCAGCTTTCCCATCCGCAGCGTGCCGTGCCGGTAGTACATGACGTTCTTCTCGTCCGGGTACGGCAGCGTCAGGTCCGGCAGGTGCATTCCGGAATCGAAGACCTGCACCAACTCGCTCCCTTCGACGTGCACCTCCGCCAAATGCGCGTCGATCTGCGGCGGCGGCAGCATCTTCGTCGGCTCCAGCAGCAGGTCGTTCTTCTCCGCCTGCACCCCCTTGGCCTTGCTGAGGTCGAGCATCTTCTGCATGCTCTGGCCGAGCGCCTTCAGCAGGCCCAGGCCGTTGATCCCGCAGATGTCGATCTTCGTCGGATGAATGCGGATGCGCCCGTCCGGCGTGGCCGAGACGTCGCCGTACATCGTGAAGGGGATGTCGACGCCCTTGTGCATGATCCCCGACTGCACCAGCTGCTTTCCCTGCGGCACGACGTGGAGATTGCGCAGCGGCGCCCCTTTGTAGCCGAAGACGTAGCGGTTCATGAGCTGATCGAGCCCGACGGAGTCGAGGCCGATGCGGGCGCGGTCGATCTTCACCACGAAGTCGTTCTTGTTGTCGAAGTTCACCGGACGTCCGGGCGCCTTGGCCACGAACTGCGCGCGCATGGAGTGGATGTGCATGACGGTCGTGGCATCGATGTGGAAGTCGACGTTGCGCATCATCGCCTCGGTCGGCGCGTGCGTCTCGGCCTCGGTCGGCGTAGGAATCTCGGCGCTGCCGATCTGGGGGATGTGCGACGGCGGCGGCTCCGGCAGATTTAGCGGCGCCATCCCTTTGCGCAGGCAGCAGCAGGCCGGCAGGAGCAGCAGCAGGAAAAGAACGGCGACGATCGCGGCGACGAGGGTGATCGGCTTCCACCGCATTGCGGCCTTGCAACTTTCACGACGCGCGCCAGTATCATCAGCAGCGTGATCGAAGTCACAAACCTGACGAAGTCCTACGACGCCCTCGTCGCCGTCGATCACCTCTCCTTCTCCGTCAAGCGCGGCGAGGTTCTCGGCCTGGTCGGTCCGAACGGCGCGGGCAAGACCACCACGCTGCGCGCGCTCGCGGGCATCCATCCGCCGACCGAGGGGAGCATCGCCATCTGCGGGGCGGACCTGCGGGAGTCGCCCGTCGAGGCCAAGAAGCACCTCGCCTTCATGCCCGACGAGCCGCGCCTCTTCGACTACCTCACCGTCGAAGAGCACCTCCAATTCGTGGCGCGCATCTACGGCGTGCCCGACTTCCGCGAGCGCATGGAGCCGCTCCTCGCGGAGCTCGAGCTCGCCGACAAGCGCCGCGCCCTCCCCGGCGAGCTCTCGCGGGGCATGAAGCAGAAGCTCATGATCGGCTGCGGCTTCATCCACGCCCCCGATGTCCTCATCTTCGACGAGCCCCTCACCGGCCTCGATCCGCTGGGCATCCGCCGGATCAAAGAGTCGATCGTCAAACGCAAGCAGGACGGCGCCTCCGTCATCCTCAGCTCCCATCTTCTCTATCTCGTCGAGGAGCTCTGCGACACCGTTCTCATCATCCACAACGGCAAGCGCGCCGCGTACGGGACGATCGACGACCTGAAGTGGCAGATCGACCAGGGGCGCGGCGAAGCCTCGCTCGAAGACGCCTTCCTGAAGATCACGGCGGCCTCGTGACCCGCGCCTTCGTCGAGCTGGCCCTCCTCTCGTTCTGGAACCGCATCGTGGCCCGCGTGCGCCGGCTACGCGATCCGCGCTACGCCGTCGGCGCGCTCTTCGGCCTCGTCTACTTCGGCTGGATCTTTTTCAAGAATCAGCGCGCGGCGACGTTCTTTCGCTCCGGCAGCGCCACCGGCGCCGAGCTGCGCGTCGACGCCGCCTCGATCTTCGTCCTGGTCATCATGCTCTTCGCCTGGGCCCTGCCGGCCGACTCCGGCGGCCTCGAGTTCAGCGAAGCCGAGATCGCCTTTCTCTTTCCCGCGCCGCTGCGCCGCCGCGACCTTCTCCTCTACAAGATCATCCGCCAGCAACCGCAGGTGATGATGAGCGCGGTCATCTTCACGCTCCTCGGCGCGCGCCGCTCGATGTTCGTCGGGCTCTGGCTCGCCTTCAGCGTCATGGGCATCTACATGATGCTCGTGGCCCTCGGCCGGGCGCGCCTGCGCCTGATGGGCATCAACTTCCTCGTGCGCCTCGTCATCGTCCTGGCCATCGCCGCCGGCATCGCCGCCGCCGGCGTCTACGCCGTGAAAAGCGTGCCGCCGCTCCACTTCCAACACGGCGACGCGCGCTCGCTCCCGCCGGAGTTCGCGGCCATCTTCCGCGTGCCGGTCGTCGCGGCCCTCCTCTTCGTCCCGAAGCTCTATGCCGGCGCCGTCTTCCCGCCGTCGCTGATATCGCTGGCCGCGGCGGCGTTCGGCCTGCTCGTCCTGGCCGTCGTCTTCTTCTTCGTCGCCGACCGCCTCAATGTCTCGTTCGAGGAAGGCTCCGTCGTGCGCGCGCAGAAACGCCACGCCATGGTCCAGCAGATGCGCGCGCGGCGCGGCGGCGGCTACGTGATGTTCAAGCGCGCCCGCGCGCCGTTCCGCCTGGCCCCGACCGGACCGCCGGAGGTTGCCATCGTCTGGAAGAACAGCGTGGCCACGATGCGCATCTCGCTGGCCAGCGTCGTCCTCATCCTCATCGTCTTCGCCGTGATGATTGCCATCGCCATGATCATGCCGTCGCGCGACCGGGCCGGCGTCGGCTTCGCCTTCATCATGATCACCTGCTTCCTGCCGTTCATCGCTCCGAACATCTTTGCGAACGACCTCCGCCTCGACCTCCCGCGCCTGGAGGTGTTGAAGAGCTTTCCGCTCTCCGGGGCGAGCATCGTGGCCGCGGAGATCGCCGCGCCGCTCGTGCTCATCTCGGCGCTGGAGCTCATCTCCATCAGCGGCGCCGCGGCTGTGTCGCCCCACGTCACCGCGCAGTTCGCGATCGTGGCCATGCTCCTGGCCGTGCCGGTCGTGGCCCTGCAGCTCCTCATCCGCAACGCCATCCCGGTCATCTTCCCGGCCTGGGCGGCGCGCTCGAAAGAAGACCCGCGCGGCTTCGTCCTGACCGGGCAGCGCCTCCTCCTCGTCCTCGGAAACTTCGTGATTCTCGCCCTGGCCCTGCTGCCCGCGGCCCTCGTCTTCTTCCCTTCGCTC
>JBKOUP010000276.1:0-3389 GCA_046723495.1 Acidobacteriota bacterium | reverse complement strand
GCCGGCCTGGAGATGCGCACGGTGAAGCTCATCGAGGGGCGCACGTTCAAGCCGGGAACGAGCGAGGTGATGGCGGCGAGGCGCATCCACGACCGCTTCGCGAACACGAACGTCGGCGACACGTTCCACTTCGGCACGACGGACTACCACGTCGTCGGGGTCTTCGATGCGGCCGGCACCGCGTTCGACTCGGAGATCTGGCTCGACGAGAGCTTCCTCGCCTCGGCGCGCAAGCGCAACGCCTACTCGACCGTGCTGGTGCGCCCGGCGGATGCGGCAGCCTCGAAGCAGATCGTCGACGCCGTCCGCAACGACAACCGCCTGAAGCTGCAGATCAAGACGGAGCGGAAGTACTACGAGGAGCAGACGAGCGGCCTCTTCGGGATCATCATCCTGGTCGGCTTCGTGACGTTCTTCATGGTCATCGGAGCGATCCTCGGCACGATGAACACGATGTTCGCGGCCATCGCCTCGCGCACGCGCGAGCTCGGCACGATGCGCGCGCTGGGGTTCAAGCGCAGGGCGATCCTGATGTCGATCGTGATCGAGTCCGCCCTCGTCTCGCTTCTCGGCGGGATCGCCGGCGTGCTGCTGGCCCTGCCGATCAATGGCCTCTCCACCGGCACGACGAACTTCCGCACGTTCTCGGAGATCGCCTTCAACTTCCGCGTCGACGGTTCCGTGGCCCTGACCGGGATCGTCATCGCCCTCGTGGCGGGGGTGGCGGGCGGGCTGCTGCCGGCGATCTCGGCGGCGCGGATGCCGATCACGAAGGCGCTCAGAGAAATATGAAGGCAGAAGGCAGAAGGCAGAAGGCAGAAGGAACTTCCGCCCTCTGCCTTTTGACTTCTGCCTTGCCCCCGAACTTCCGTCCCGCAAATCGCGTATAACACCGTCGTGCCGCGCCCTCGCCCCCGTCTGCCGATCGATGACGCCCCCTTGCCGCCGCCGAAACGCGGGCGGGCGGGGACGTTGTGGCTGATCTGGCTGGCCGCGCTCGTCATCCTCATCCTGATCAATCGCCTCGGCGAGACGCTGCGCCACAGCGGCGTGCCGGCGCTGCTGCTCGTCCTCATCACCTTCACCGCCGCGCTCGGCTTCACCGCCCTCTGCATGTACGGCTTTGCCGTCTTCGTGCGCTGGGCCATGCGCAAGCTTTTCTGGCGCGTCGGGCGCCGGCTCTTCCTCAGCTACGTGATGCTGGGCGTCTTCCCGTTTTTCCTCTTCGCCATCCTGCTGCTGACGATCGGCTACATGATCGCCGGAGTGATGACGCACGCCGCGCTGCGCGGCGAGCGCCAGGCCTTCCTCGGAACGATGGAGGCGGGCACGCGCGAGTACGGCATGACCGGCCACCGTCCCGCCGACGCGCTGAGGTCGATGGAGATCTACGACACCGCCGCGCCGAGCGGCCGGCAGCTTCCCGACTGGCTGAAAAGCACCACGTACAGCGGCATGGCCTGGCGCAACGACGTGCCGCTGCTCCTCGCCGCGCGGCAGTTCCCCGGCGAGACGCCCCGCACGGTCGTCTTCGTGCAGCCGATGGACGACGAGTGGATCGCCCAGATCGAGGACCACAGCGGGATGACCGTGCGCGTCGGCACGACCCGAAAGGAACGGCGGAGGGCACAGAAGAGCGGCGGGATCCACGTCAACGTCGACGACGACGACACCGGCGACCTCATCCTCCGCTCGGCGGTGCGGAAGATCGTCTGGTTCGACACGGCCACCATCGCCCGCTGGGAGAGCGGCACGGACGATTCCGGGCACGAGCTGCTGACGACGATCATCAATCCCTACCAGAACCTCTTCCATTACTACTTCGGCGCCTCGGCCGACAAATACGTCAGCACGCTGACCTCGGCCATCATGGGCATCACCGTGCTGCTGCTGCTGCTGTACATGGTGGCAGCGCTCTTCGCGGCCGTGCTGATCTTCTCGATCACCCGCGCCGTGAACCGCATCGAGAAGGGGACGAAGGCGGTGGAGCGCGGCGACTTCAGCTACCGCATCGGCATGAAGCCGCGCAACCAGCTCGGCGAGATGGCCCGCTCCTTCGACCGGATGACGGAGTCGATCGCCTCGCTGCTGACCAACGTGGCCGAGCAGGAGCGCCTGCAGAGCGAGATCGAGATCGCCGCCTCGATCCAGCGCAACCTCCTGCCGAAGGAGGGGCCGCAGTTCCGAGGCGTGTCGTTCTCCGCGCACTTCGAGCCGACGGCCTCGATCGGCGGCGATTACTACGACGTCTTCAACCTCGACAAGACCCGCCTGGCCGTGGCCATCGGCGACGTCTCCGGCCACGGCCTGTCGACCGGCCTGGTGATGGCCATGGTGAAGGCCGCCATGACGACGCTGGTCGAAGAGGGGGCCGACGAGACCTCGCTCTTCCACCGCCTCAACGACCTCGTCTACCGCTCGACGGAGCGCCGCGCCTTCATGACCCTGGCGTTCACGATCTTCGACCTCGAGCGCGGCAAGATCCGCCACACCAACGCCGGCCATCTCTACCCGTACCTGCTGCGCAACGGCCGCTCGCCGTTCGCCATCGAGGTGCCGTCGCTGCCGCTGGGCGTGCGCAGCGCCATCCTCACGCACACGGAGGAAGTCGACCTCGCCGAAGGCGACGCGGTGGTCTACCTGTCGGACGGCATCGTCGAGGCGCAGGACGAGAACGGCGAGCCCTTCGGCTTCGACCAGCTCGAGGCCCTCCTCACCGCCGCCCCCGACCGCTCGCCGACCGCGATCCGCGACACGATCCTCACCGCCGTGGCGCGGCACTCGGGGACTCGGCCGGCGGACGATGATCGCACCGTGATGGTGCTGCGGTTCGAGCAGCTGAAAGCAGAAGGCAGAAAGCAGAAGGCAGAAGTCGAGGAAGTCCTAGCGGTCGGCTGAGACCATTTCTGTTCTCTGCTCTCTGACTTCTGCCTTATCCCGGACATGCCGCGCGATCCGGTTCACGTACGTGATCGTCTCCCGGAACGGCGGCACGCCGTTGTACTTCCAGACGTTTCCCTCGCCGGCGTTGTAGGCGGCCACGGCGTAGTCGGCGTTGCCGTCGAACGTCTCCAGCAGCCAGCGCAGGTAGTGCACGCCGCCGTAGATGTTGGCGACGGGATCCCACGAGTCGGCGACGCCGAAGCGGGCGGCGGTGCCGGGCATGAGCTGCATCAGGCCGCGCGCGCCCTTGTTCGAGAGCTCGTGGGGATTGAAGTCGGACTCGGCCTTGATGACGGCGGAGACGAGCGCGGCGTCGACGTCGAACTTCTTCGCCGCCTCGACGATTACGCTGTCGAACTTCGAGCGGAAGATCGGACCGCGCTTGGCGTCGTAGTGCCAGGAGCGCTTCGGGAAGATGCCCCCTTCCTCCTCCACGATCTTCTTCA
>JBKOUP010000240.1:0-5178 GCA_046723495.1 Acidobacteriota bacterium | reverse complement strand
GCCCGGTTTGGGGGGGGCTGGCGGGCGCGGCGTCCCTATGCGCTGCGGCTCTCGCGGTCGGCCGCCGCCCGCGGCAGCGCGACGGTGAACGTCGATCCCAGGCCGAGGCCGGGACTGTCGACGCGCACCGTCCCTCCGTGGAGCTTCACGATCTGCGCGACGATCGACAGACCGATCCCGAGTCCGGGCACGTGGATGGCTGTGCGGTCCGCCTGGCGGTAGAGCTCGAAAACGTGCGGTGCGAAGTCGGCGCTGATGCCGGCACCGGTATCGATGACCGACAGACGCGCGTCGTTGCCGTGCCGGACCAGCCGGACGCCGATCTCGCCTCCCGGCGGAGTGAACTTGACGGCGTTGCTGAGCAGGTTCCAGACGACCTGCAACAGCCGCACGCGATCCCCGCGCAACGGCGCGGGATCGAGGTCCACGTCCAACCGGACCTGGACACCGCCCTCCCTGGCACTGTGGGCGGTCATTTCCAGGGCCGACCGGACGACGTCGGCCAGATCGACATCCACCATCTTCATGTTCAACTTCTGCTCGCGAATGCGCGTGACGTCGAGAAGGTCTTCGACGAACACCCGCAGGAGGCTGGCACTCTCGTCGAGGTGTATCAGCGCTTCGCCGACCATGTCCGGGCTGGCCTTCGCCAATTGCACCCATCCGACGATCGAGGTGAGCGGCGTGCGCAGCTCGTGGGCGACCGTGCCGAGGAAGGCGTCCTTGTATCGGTTCGCGCTCTCCGCTTCGCGGAACAGCATGGCCGTATCGATGGCCACGGCGGCGCGTTGCGACAACTCCTCGGCCAGTTTCAGGTCGACGGCCTCGTACCGGCGCCGGGACGAGGAGAACGTCGTCGTGCCCAGCACCTTGTCGCGGACGATCAGCGGCACGCTGATGAGCGAGCGCACGCCGAGCGCGCCGATGAGCTGCATGATCTTCGCCTCCGGCTGGATGCCGGTCACGTCCGACTCGGCGATGTCGGTGAGCAGCACCGACTTGCGCAGCAGCAGCGCCTGAGGCGCGCCCGGCGCGTGCTCCGGCTCGCTGAACGCCACCTCCTGGAACTGCAAGGCCAGGTCTCGCAAAACGGGATTCGCGTGCGAGACGGTGAGATGCCGGATCGAGCCGTCCTGGTTGACCAGGTCGACGGCGCACCAATCGGCGAAGGCCGCCGTGGAGAGGCGCGTCAGGGACTCGAGCGTCGTCTCGTAGTCGAGCGACGACGCCAGCAGCGCGCCGGCCTCGGAGAGCATGTTGGCCGCGCGCGTGGCCTCCTCGGCCACCAGGACGGCGCGCTTCAGTTCGTCGATGTCGAGGATGGCCACGATGGCGCCGTCGATCTCCCCGCCCGTTTTCCGATAGGCGCGAAGGCGCAGCAGGCGCCACTCACCCGCCGAGTCCTGGACTTCGACGTCGGCGCCTTGGCCTGTCTCCATGACCGCGCCGACGAGTTTCTCGAGGTGAACGATGTCGACGGTCGACTTCGCCTCGCGGAGCGGCCGCCCGATGGCATCGGGACGGAGGTTGAGCAGCAAGCCGGCGGTGACGTTGAATCTGCGTACCGTCAGGTCGATACCGACGAAGAGGATCGGGATCTCCACGGCGCCGAGGACGTTCTCGATGTCGTCGTTCATCCCCACCAGCGCGGTGTTGCGGAGCCGCAGCTCGTCGTTGAGCGTGCTCAGCTCCTCGTTCGCCGACTGGAGCTCCTCCTTGGCCGTCTCCAACTCCTCGTTCGTGCTGCGCAGCTCCTCGTCGCTCGACTGGGCTTCCTCCGCCGCCGCGGCGGCGTCGTCCGCCAGTTGCTCGCGGTCGCCGATGGCGGCCTCCAGCGCGTGCCGAAGACCGTCGATCTCCGTTCGCCTGCCGGCGGGCATCCCTTTGCCCTTTTCCGGCGCGGGGACGCTGTGGAAGACGATCCAGCAGCGGTCGTGACCCGGCGGCGGCGTGCCGAGCGGAATCACTTCGAACGCAACACTGCGGCGAACATCGCCCTCCACCACGAGAATGTTTTCCTTGGTCACGGCAGTCCGTTCCCGGAACGCGCGGCGGACAGCGGGCCGCAGCACGGCCAGGACCTCGTGATCGCGGACCAGGCCGAAGAGATTCAGGGAAGCGTCGCCCGGTTCGAGGGCGATGAACGGAGCAATGTCGCCGCGGATGCGCATGATCTCCATCTGTTCATTGACGAGCACCGCGCATGGAGCGAGATGAGCGGCCAGGAAGGCGTCCTCGTCGTCGCGGGCGCTTCCGGCGGGCCGCGCTGCCGGCGCGGGCGCCGCCGCGGCCAGGCTCGAGCTCGGCGAGCGAGGGGCGACGTCGAGCGTGGCCAGCGCGTCCGGTGCCTGCTGTTTGCGGAAGATCAGCGGCTTCGCCGAGACGGCCGTGAGCTGCTTGGTCGCGCCGCGGAGACTCTCCGAGCTTCCGAGCATCAGGAATCCGCCCGGGGCCAGCGCGTACTGAAGGAGGGCCAGCGCTTTTTTCTGCAACTCCGGATCGAAATAGATCAAGACGTTGCAGCAGGTGACGAGGTCGATCTTCGAGTAGGGCGGGTCGCGCGTCACGTCGTGCTCGGCGAAGACGCAGAGCTCGCGCAGGGCCTTGTCGATCTTGTGGCCGCCCGGCACGGCCGTGAAGAATCGCGCCAGCCGTTCCGGCGTCACGCCGCTCAGGACGTGCGGCGAGTAGACCGCGGCCCGCGCCTTCCGGAGCGACTGCTCGTTGATGTCGGTGCCGTAGATGGAGATCCGCGGCGCATCGGAACGGCCATCGAGGAACTCGAGCAGAGTGATGGCCAGCGAGTAGACCTCCTCGCCCGTCGAGCAGCCCGCCACCCAGATGCGGATGCTGTCCTTGGCGCCGCGGTTCTGCACGATCGCCGGAAAGACGGCCGTCTTCAGGGCCTCGAAGCGCTCGGGGTCGCGGAAGAACGAGGTCACGCCGATCAGCAGATCGTGGTACAGCGTCTCCACGGCGGCGCTGTCCTTCTCCAGCGCCTCGGCGTAGCCGCTCAAGCTGTCGTGGTCGCCGAGGAGAACGCGCCTCATGATGCGCCGCTCCACGCTGGCCCGCTTGAAGTGGCGGAAGTCGACGGGATGGCTGGCGCGCAGCAGTTCCAGGATCCGGTCGAGCTCCACGCCGGCGGACGGCGCCGGCTGCGTGTCGTCCCCCGCGCTCTCGCGGCGGACGATGCTGACCAGCCGCCCGGCAATGCTCGCGGGCGGCAGCACGAAGTCCGCGGCCGCGGCGGCTGCCTTCGGCATCACGTCGAACTTCGCGCTCTCCGGACTCTGCGCGAACGTGATCCCTCCGGCGTCGCGAATGGCCTGCAGTCCCAGCGCTCCGTCCGCGTCGTTGCCGGAGAGCACCACGCCGATGGCATCGCTTTCCCGGTCCTGCGCCAACGAACAGAAGAAACTGTCCAGCGGACGATGCGGCACCTTCGGTATCCGAGGCTTCAGCCGCAGGACGTCCCCCTGAACCGTCATCTCCGTATCCGGCGGGATCACGTAGATGTGGTCGCGCTCGATGCGCATGCCGTCGGCCACCTCCTGCACCGGAATGGCCGTCGCGCCGGCGAGGATATCGACGAGCATGCTGTGATGGCGCGGATCGAGGTGCTGGATCAGGACGAAGGCCAGCCCCGTTTCCGCCGGAATGGCGGAGACGAGCTCGAGGAAGGCGTCGAGACCTCCGGCCGAAGCGCCGATCCCGACGACGCGCACGGCGGCGGAATCGGTAGTGGTCGTGACGACGAGGGGGCGCTTCGATAAAGCTCGGGAGGCCATCGCATTCCTTTCAGGAAGGCGCCTGAGGATGGAGGGCAGCGGCGAAACGCGCACGGCGCGCGCTGGGTCCCGACCGGCAGATCAGACGTGTACTGCAGTAAACAAGTGCAGCATACACGGTCATTTCCGAATTGGCAACGGATGACCTTACGCTTACCTAAACGGCAAGCAATCAACGACGGACTTTACGGCGCTTGAAATGTCCATAATTTGCACGCGTGTTCGATAACCAGTCAATACGGTCGCAGGGTAACGGACTTAAGTCTCTGCGAACAAGGTGCATGCTGTTTGGTCCGCCAATTGGACAGAGTGTTCGTCATGATCATCACCGCAATCACCCTCGCGCTCTGCTCCATCGCCCGGCACCGAACGTCACCTGCCAAACGGGCGCGGTGTCGTACAAGTTCGTCGGCGCGCCGGGGACACAATTCACCTACTCCGGAAAAACGTACGCGGTGCCGCCGCGCGGCTGGATCGAGCTGATCGGTCACGGTCCCGCCTCCAAGGCCGTCGCGCGCGGCCGCGAGCTTCCTCTCGACCTCTGGCCGCTCGACGAATTCGGCATGCGCACCGTTCCGCTTCCCAATTCCCAGACTTCCTCAAAGGAGGGTCTCGATGACTCAGGTACTCGAGCTCGTTGAACACACTGCGTCGGATCTCCGCGGCTAACTGAAGGTGTCGGAGGATGCGGGACGGGCGTAGAAATATCCCTGTCCGAGAGGAACGCCCAGCTCGCGGGCCTGCTCGAGCGTCCGCGCATCCTCGATGCCTTCGAGGATCAACCTGGCCGAAACGTTCTCCGCCAGGTGGAGCAAGCTGCGCACGACGGTCGCGCTCATCGCGTTCGTGGCCATGCTCATTCCGAAGTGCTGGCTGATCTTGAGAAACGCGGGCCGGATGTGCTCGAGGAACTGCAGATGCGAGTAGGCCATGCCGAGATCGTCGAAGGCGAAGCGCACACCGTGCCCGCGCAGCGTTTCCACCGTGTCGCGGGCGCTTTGCGTCCGCGGAATCGGACCTTGCTCGGTCAGCTCGAGGACCAGCCGTTCCGGCGGAATCGGAGCGCGGAGAACGGCCTCGGTCAGCCGGCTTCCGGCGTCGAGGACGGAGGGATGGATGTTCGTAAAGAGCAGAGGGCTGGCCGGGAGCGTCGCCCCGGCGATCCAGTGCCGCTCGAGCGAATGCAGCTCGAAGTCGGCGGCCCGCTCCTTCTCGAATGCGTATCGGAAGAGCAGCTCGGGATCGCGAAACGGTGTATTGGTCGCCAGACGGGTGAGCGCTTCGAAGCCCATCGGCGCCCCGTTCGGTTCGTCGAGACGGTAGATCGGCTGGAAGAGCGAGGTGAGCCCGGGATCGGCCATGATCTCGTCGAGGAGCGGCACCACCA
>JBKOUP010000185.1:0-9167 GCA_046723495.1 Acidobacteriota bacterium | reverse complement strand
GGTCGGCCCGGAGAGGACGGCGAAGGCGCGCAGCTTCTCGCCGAGAACCTGCGCCGTGACCTGCGACATCGTGTCGAGGCTTTCGTTCTCGATCCCCTTCGTGCCGGAGATGACGTCGACGCGCTGCACGTAGGTCGCGAGCTCGCTCAAGACGCGCCGGTAATGATGGCTCGGCACGACCATGAAGAGGGAGTCGCTGAACGCCGCGGCCTCCTCGAGCGAATGCGTCGCCCCGATGCGCGCGTCGAGCGCGATGGCCGGCATGTACACGGGGTTGTGCCGCTCCCGCCGGATGCCCTCGGCCACGCTCGGGTCGTGCGCCCACAGGAGGACGTCATGCCCCGCCCGCGCCGCGATGATGGCCATAGCCGTGCCGAACGATCCCGCGCCGATGATCGAAATCTTCACGAACGCTCCTTCGGATCGCCGATGCGCCGCTCCGTCCCCTGCGCGATGCGGGCGATGTTCGAGTGGTGCTTGACGACGATCAAAATCGAGATGGCGATGGAGACGACGGTGGTCCAGAACGGCCCCTTCGACAGGAATCGCAGGAAGAGCGGAAAGGAGGCCGCGCTGACGATCGAGGCCAACGAGACAAAGCGCAGCGTGAGCAGCACGATGAGAAAGATGATGATCGCCGCCGCGACGGCGACGGGATCGAGGGCCAGGAACGCCCCCGTGGCCGTGGCCACACCCTTGCCGCCATGGAATCGCAGCCAGACCGGAAACATGTGCCCGACGACGGCGACGAAGGCCGCGAAGGCGATCCAAAACGCGGTGGAGCGCAGCGGCGAGGCATCGCCGGCCACCGGCATCAGCGGCCAGTCCGCCCGCCGCGTGAGGACCTCGGCAAGCACGACAACGGCGTAGCCCTTCGCGCCGTCCAGAAAGAGGGCGATGATCCCCGGCGCCTTGCCGAAGGAGCGCGCCACGTTCGTGGCTCCGACGTTGCGGCTGCCATGCTGGCGGATGTCCTTCCCCGTCATGAGGCGAACGACGAGGTAGCTGAACGGAATCGAGCCGATCAAATACGCTGCCACGACGAGGAGGAGGGGAAGCATTCGGCCGGCATTTTACTGGCGGGCGAGAAAGGCCTCCACGTCGGCACGAAATGTGGGCGGATCGATCGCCGTGAACCGCTTCAATTGCGGCTCAATCTGGTCATACAACTCGAGAAGCCGCGCGGGCTCGACGAGACCGGAATCAACCATTTGTTGGGCATCGATCTTGTCCAGCTTGTGTCCACGCTCGATTTTCGCGAGGCACTGCGAATAGAAATCGTAGTGATGGAACGAAAGGTCTCGCTCCTGGACAATGAACGGACTGCGCTCCCGCCAGCCGGGCAACTCGGGGATGAAGTCGGCGGGAGATGCAAGCTCAATGCTGATGTCGAAACGCTCCTTGAGCGAGGGAACGACGTCGAAGACGCGGCCGTCGTCAGGAATGATCTTGATGTCGATATCCACGGTGCTGTCGCGCCAGTTCAAGAGCACGAAACTCGCACCGCCACAGAGGTACACGCGTCCTTCCGCACGGGACTCTTGGCCAAGCGCGCGCATGAGCTCGCGAACGCGCGATGCCGTTACGGGCGCACGCATTCCGCCGCTCGTTCGAAGCTGACCAGCCGCCGGATTAAAGCGTTGTAGCGCGAGTGTGCCGCGTTCGAATTCTCAGCCGCGAGCAACTCGTAGAGGCGATGCTCCGGCAGGAACGGCACATCGGGTACGTCAAAGCCAATGCGGCGCAGGCGCGGCCCGCCAACGAGCACGAGCATCGCAGGAATCGATTCGACGCCGTTGGCGAGATCGCGCAGGCCGTCGCGAATCAGATCGGCACCCGGTAGCGCGTCGTCTACGTCCACGCCGCCGAGTCTAGACCCCTTCGAAGGCGTTCTCCAGATCGGCGATCAGGTCCTCGATGTCCTCGATCCCCACCGAGATCCTCACCAATCCCGGGGTGATGCCGAGGCGCATCCGGTCGGCCTCGGGGACCGAGCCGTGCGTCATCGAGACCGGGTGCGAGATCAGCGTCTCCACGCCGCCGAGGGACTCGCCCAACGAGCAGAGGCGCACGCGGTCGAGAAACTTCTTGGCGTCGGCCACCTCGAACGAGATCAGGGCGCCGAAGCCGCTCATCTGCCGCTTCGCCAGCGCGTGGCCGGGGTGGTCGGGGAGGCCGGGGTAATAGATCTTGCGCACCTTCGGATGGTTCGAGAGGTACGTGGCCATGGCCATCCCGTTCTCCTCGTGGCGGCGCATGCGCACGGCCAGGGTCTTGATGCCGCGCAGGACGAGCCAGGAGTCGAAGGGCGAGAGGATCGCGCCGGCGGCGTTCTGGAGGAAGCCGATCTGCTCGGCGAGCTCGTCGCTGTTCGAGATCACCGCGCCGCCGACGGAGTCACTGTGCCCGTTGAGGAACTTCGTCGTCGAATGCACGACCACGTCGGCGCCGAGCTCGATGGGGCGCTGCAGGTAGGGGGAGCAGAACGTGTTGTCGACGACGACGAGCGCGCCCTTGGCGTGCGCCGCCTCCGCGCACGCGGCGATGTCCGTGATCGTCATCATCGGATTCGTCGGCGTCTCCAGGTAGACGATCTTCGTGTTCTCGCGCATGGCCGCGCGCACGGCCTCGACGTTCGAGGTGTCGACGTACGTGAACTGCAGGCCGAACTTTTCCAGCACGCGGCTGAAGAGGCGGTACGAGCCGCCGTACATGTTCTCGCCGGCCACGACGTGATCGCCCGACCGCAGCATGCGGAACACCGTGTCGATCGCGGCCATCCCCGAGGCGAAGCAGTGCCCGTGCTTGCCGCGCTCCAGCGCCGCCAGGGCCGCCTCGAGCACGCTGCGCGTCGGGTTCTTCGTCCGCGCGTACTCGTAGCCCTTGTTTCGCCCGAGCTCGGGCTGCACGTAGGTGGAGGTTTGGAAGATGGGGTAGGTGACGGCGCCGGTGACGGGCTCGGGGTGCTGGCCGGCATGGATGCAATCGGTGGAGAAGGCCATACAAGAATTCCGTATCAGAAAGAATAGCGAATAGCGAATGTTGAATTGAGAATTAAGAATTGGGCATGATTAATCATTCTTAATTCTGAATTCGCTATTCGCTATTCGTTTTTCCACTTGGTAAAGATCCCCTTCGACATGTACCGCTCCGCGCCGTCGGGGATGATCGTCACGACGCGCTTGCCTGCTCCCAGCTTCCGCGCCACCTGCAGCGCGCCTTCCACGTTCGCTCCCGACGACGAGCCGCCGAGGATGCCTTCTTCCGATACGAGTCGCGCGACCATCGCGAATGCCGGCCGGTCGGCGACCATGATGATCTCGTTCGCGAGCGAGAGATCGAGCACCGGCGGAAGAAACGAGGAGCCGATCCCTTCGACTTCGTGCGGGCCGGGCTGGCCGCCGCCGATCGCGGAGCCCTGCGGCTCGACGACGGCGCAGTAGACGTCCGGATTGCGCTCGCGGAGGTAGCGGGCCACGCCGGTGAACGTGCCGCCGGTGCCGCAGCCGCAGACGAAGCCGTCGACGCGGCCGTCCATCTGCTCCCAGATCTCCGGCCCGGTGGTCTCGTAATGCGTCTCGCTGTTGTAGGGATTCTTGAACTGCTGCGGCACATACGAGCTCTCGATGCCGCGAGCCAACTCCTCGGCCTTGGCGATGGCGCCGCGGATGCCGTCGTCCTTCGGCGTGAGCACGACCTCGCCGCCGAGGGCTCGCATCACCTCGCGCTTCTCCACGGAGAAGTGCTCGGGGACGCAGAGGATCACCCGGTAGCCCATGCGCGTGCCGGCCAGGGCCAGGCCGATGCCGGTGTTCCCCGCGGTCGGCTCGATGATCGTGCCGCCTTTTTTCAGCAGGCCATCGCGCTCGGCCTTGGCGATCATGCCGATGCCGATGCGGTCCTTGATCGAGCCGCCGGGATTCAGGAACTCCAGCTTGGCGAAGATGTTCTCGCCGATGCTCGAGAGCTGCACCATCGGCGTGTCGCCGACGAGATCGAGAATGTTTTGGACGGGCGGGCGGGCCAAGGCGGGCGGATTGTACACGAGGAAACAGGACACAGGTGACGGGTGACCTGGCACCTATCACCTGTCATCCGTTCCCTGTTCCCTCGAAAAGCAAAACGGCGGGACCGAAGCCCCGCCGTCGACGAAAGTTGACACGAAAAAACTATGCCCAGCTCGAGGGTCGCGAGTTCGAGCGGCGCTGGTTGTAGCACTCGCGGCAGTACACCGGCTTGCCGCTGACGGGGGTGAAGGGAACCTCGGTGGCCACACCGCAACTGTCGCACGTCACGCTGACCATCTGGCGCTCGCCGCGGCTGCCGCCGTTGCCCTCGCGGGCGTTCTTGCGCTTGTCGCGGCAGTTCTTGCAGCGCTTCGGCTCGTTCGTGAAACCACGCTCTGCGTAAAAGGCTTGCTCGTTCTTGCTGAACACGAACTCCTGTCCGCAGTCAGCACAGTTCAGCATCTTGTCGTTGAAGGTATCCATGAACCTATGATCTCCTAAACGTTAACTTCGAGTTGATTGCCGCAGCGCAGAGCACGCGCGGGGTGCCGCGACCACGCCCCCGCATCAGGTTTTTTTACGACGAGCTATTAAAGGATCGCCCCCTTTTTCCGAAAGACAGAGAACGATCCTTTGCACGTGTCTGCCATCGTTCGGAGTTCTCGCTTGGAATCGTTGGGCTGCCTTTTAGCATAGTTCCACAATCCGCTGCAACGAATTGATTGCACTGCAAATAAGACTGTCAACCTATTGACCATCATTTATGGAACATCCAGTCCGCATCGGCCCCGCCGGATGGAGCTACAAAGATTGGGAAGGCACCGTCTACCCGCCCCACGGATCGAAGTTCGATCCTCTCGCCTACCTCGCTGCGTCCTTCGACACCATCGAGATCAACTCGCCCTTCTACCGCATCCCGCCGCCGCAGCATGCGAAGAGCTGGGTGCGCCGCGTGGGCGGCAATCGCGACTTCAAATTCACGACGAAGGTGTTCCGCGGCTTCACGCACGAGGAGTACACGCCGGGCGACGTGAAGGCGTTCCGCGACTACCTCGACCCGCTGCGCGACTCCGACCGCCTCGGCGCCGTGCTCCTCCAATACCCGTGGAGCTTCCGCAACGACGACGCCGCGCGCGCGAAGCTCGAGAAACTCTTCGGTGAGCTCGACGGCTACCCGCTCGCGCTCGAAGTCCGCCACGCCACCTTCCAGAACGACGACTTCTTCCGCTTCCTCGACGAGCGTGGCGTGGCCTGGGTCAACGTCGATCAGCCCCTCTTCCACGATTCCGTGAAGCCGGCCGACACCGTCACCGGCCCGCTCGCCTATGCGCGCCTGCACGGCCGCAACTACGAGAAGTGGTTCGCCCACGCGGAGACGTGGGAGCGCTACAACTATCTCTACTCGAAGGAAGAGCTCGCGCCGTGGGTCGAGCGGATCCGGACGATGGCGCAGAAGCAGGACACGTACGTGATCACGAACAACCACTTCCGCGGCCAGGCCATCGTGAACGCGAACGACTTGAAGGAAGCGCTTCGTTGACTTTATCCCTATGATCGCCTCGGTGCGAAAACGACGCGTCGTCGGCACGGCCGGCCACATCGATCACGGCAAGACCTCGCTCGTCAGAGCGCTGACCGGCGTCGACACCGATCGGCTCCCCGAGGAGAAGCGGCGCGGGATCACCATCGACCTCGGCTTCGCCAGCTGGTTCACCGACGACTACCAGATCGGCTTCATCGACGTGCCGGGGCACGAGCGCTTCGTCAAGAACATGCTCGCCGGCGTGGGCGGCATCGACAGCGCCCTGCTCGTCGTCGCCGCGGACGAGTCGATCAAGCCGCAGACGCGCGAGCACTTCGCCATCTGCAAGCTTCTCGGCATCCGCACCGGCGTCGTGGCCATCACCAAGAGCGACCTCGTCGACCCCGACATCGTCGAGCTCGTGCGCCTGGAGATCGAGGACCTCGTGCGCGGCAGCTTCCTCGAAGGGAAGCCGATCCTCCCCGTCAGCGCGGTCACGCGCGCCGGGCTCGACGAGCTGAAAAGCGCGCTCCTCGCCTCGGTGGCCGAGGTCGACGATCGCGATGCCACCACGCGCGTGTTCCGGCTGCCGATCGACCGCGTCTTCACCATGAAAGGCTTCGGCTCAGTGATCACCGGGACGACGTACGCAGGCAAGCTCGCCGTTGAAAGCGAGATCGAAGTGCTGCCCGGCGGCGACCGCAGCCGCGCGCGCAACATCCAGGTCCACGGCGAGGCGCGCGAGATCGCCTCGGCGGGCGAGCGGACGTCGGTGAACCTCGCCGACATCGCGCTGGAACATTTGCACCGAGGACAGCAGGTCATCACGCCGGCGACGCTGCGGACGTCGTCGATCATCACCGCGCGCCTCGACTTGCTCGACGACGCCAAGCCGCTCAAGGACCAGACGCGCATCCGCTTCCACCACCTCGCCAGCGAGCTCCTCGGCACGATTCGCTTCGTCGACGAAACCGAGGAGGCGCTGAAGCCCGGGCAGAGCGCGTTCGTCCAGGTGCGGCTCGAGCAGCCGGTCGTCGCCGTCGCCGGCGACCGCTTCGTCATCCGCCGCTACTCGCCGGCGGTCACGATCGGCGGCGGCGCGATCCTCGACGCGCACCTGCCGAAGCTGAGCCGCGGCACGCGCACGGAGCTGCTGGAGACGCTGGCGAACGGCACGCTGGCCGAGCGCGTCGAGCTGATGGCCAAGCTCGAAGGGCTGCGCGGCCTCACGATCCGCGAGGTGCAGGCGCGGACGGGGATCAAAGTCGAGACGCTGGCGAAGGAGCTGAAGACGATCCCGCACGTCGTCGACAGCGGTGACCGCCGCTGGATCCACGCCGACGTCGTCGCCAGCTTCCGCAAGCGGGCCATGGAGTTCCTGCAGGACTACTTCCGCGAGACGAAGATGGCCCTGAACGTGCCGAAGTCGGAGTTCGTGCAGAAGCTCCTCCCGCACGACGCGCCGGTGAATTTCCTGCTGCAGGACCTGGCGCGCGAAAAGATCGTGACGCTGCAAGGGGACGCGCTCGACATCCCCGGCCGCTCGAAGGCCCTCGGCGGCGCGGAGGGCGAGTTGGCCCGGCTGATCGAGCAGCGCTACGCTGCCGCGGGCCTGCAGACGTTCGCGGTTTCGGAACTGATCAACACGATCGCGCAGAAGCCAAAGGTGATCGAGGGCGTCGTCGGCTTTCTGGTGAAGCAGGGAACGCTCGTGCGCCTGGCCGAGGGCGTGTACGTGCACAAGGACGTGCTGGCGTCGGCGCGCGTGCGGATGTCGGCGCGCAAAGGCGAGACGATCGACGTCGGGCAGTTCAAGGACTTTTTCGGATTGTCGCGGAAGGTGGCCATTCCGCTGCTGGAGTACTTCGATCGCGAGGGCGTCACGAAGCGGGTCGGGGATTCGCGGCAGGTTCTGTAGCCCGGTGAAGGTCCTTCTCCCCGCGCGCGGGGAGAAGGTGCGGCGAAGCCGCGGATGAGGGGCGCCATCCTGCAGTCATCGCCCCTCACCCGGCGCTGCCGCGCCACCCTCTCCCCGCTTCGCGGGGCGAGGGACCTGCACCGACACGTCCCGATAATCCCCCCGCACGTTCAACAACCCCACCGGCACATCGCGCAGCACGATCGACGTCACCTGCCTGTCCACCGTCATCTTCTTGTTCCCGAACGTCAGCTCGCTGTGCTCGGCGAGGGGGAAGCCGTCGACCTTCATCAGGGCCTCGTCGACGCTCCTCATCACCGGCAGGTACGGCGACGACGGCGGCTCGCTGGCGATCATCATCGCGTAGAGGCGCGGCGGGATGAGGGGGTGCTTGCCGATCCACAGCTCGCGCGTATAGCCGCCGAGCTTCACCACCGACTGCGCGGCGGCGACGCCCTGCAGCGTCTTCGTCGCCTTCGTCGCGGCGATCTGCGCGCGCGGCAGCGAATCGGGGAGCGGACCGGCCAGCGCCTCGCGGAGCTCCTTCTCCAGCTGCGCGCGCGGCACGGTGCGGAACGTGCGGGCCACGTCGTTCACGAACGTGACGCGGTCGTTCGTCACGTCGAAGAGGCGCCAGGAGTCGAGCTCGTTGCTGTTGCGCGCGCGGCCGCCGGCGATCACCAGCGTTTGCGAGGTCGTCTTGTTGCCGGGCTGGATCGTCGTCTCGATGGTGACGACGGTGGCGCGGATCTGCGGCGCCGCGGCCTTCTTCGCGGGCGGCGGCGGAGTGGGCTTACATGCGATGAGGGCAATGAACAGAACGCCCGTCACTCTTTTGCGTCGTACCAACTTCGTCCCCAATGCGTGTCGACCGCGAGCGGCACTGCAAGCGGGTAGATGTTCTCCATCGTTTCTTTCACGATTCCCGCCACCTTCTCCGCCCGCGCCTCGGCGACCTCGATGACGATCTCGTCGTGCACGGTCAGGAGCATGCGCCCGTCGGTGCCGAGCCGCTCGTCGAGCGCGATCATGGCCAGCTTCAGGATGTCCGCGGCCGTTCCCTGGATCGGCGCGTTCGTCGCCATCCGCTCGGCGTTGCCGCGCACCGTGAACGACTTGTTGTGGATCTCGGGGATGTAGCGCACGCGGCCGAAGAGCGTCGTCACCTTCCCCGTCGCGCGCGCCTCCTGCAGCGTGCGGTCGAGGTACTCCTGGATCTTCGGGTAGCGCGCGAAGTAGGCGTCGATGAAATCCTTCGCCTGCCCCGTGGGGATGTTGAGCTCGTTCGAGAGCCGGAACGCCGACATGCCGTAGAGCACGCCGAAGTTGATCGTCTTCGCCGCGCGGCGCTGATCGGGCGTCAGCTCGTTCTCGGCGATGTTGAACATCTTCGAGGCCGTGGCGCGGTGGATGTCGGCGCCGCGCTCGAAGGTCTCGATGAGCTCCGCGTCGTGGGAGATGTGGGCGAGGATGCGCAGCTCGACCTGCGAATAGTCCGCCGCGAGCAGCACGCTTCCCTCCTCGGCGATGAAGGCGCGGCGGATCTCGCGGCCGAGGGGCGTGCGGATGGGGATGTTCTGCAGGTTCGGGTCCGACGACGACAGCCGCCCGGTCGCCGCCACGGCCTGGTTGAACGACGTATGCACGCGCCCGTCGGCCGCCACGAGCTGCGGCAGGGCGTCGATGTACGTCGAGTTCAGCTTGTGCAGCTCGCGGTGCT
>JBKOUP010000419.1:0-8585 GCA_046723495.1 Acidobacteriota bacterium | reverse complement strand
GCGTTCGGAAGTACGTCTCCAGCGACTTGATGTGCTCGCTGATGGTCGGCTGGGTCAGGCCCAGCCGCTCGGCGGCCCGGGAGAAGCTCCCTTCGTCGACCACGCAACAAAAGATTTCCAGGAGTTTGAGGTCCACGCCTGGAGCTCATTTTAAATGAGCCGTCGGGATCTATCTCGATTTCAACGCCACGACGCCGATCGCCCCCGCCGTCGCCGCGGCGATGCGCGCGGCGATCGACGGCCCGTTCGGCAATCCCTCCAGCGATCATTGGGCGGGACAGGCGGCCAAAGAGGCGCTGGAAACGGCCCGGGCCCAGATCGCCGCCCTTTTGCGCTGCGAGCCCGCCGAGGTCGTGCTGACCAGCGGCGGGACGGAGGCGAACAACCTCGCCCTCAAGGGGATCGTCTTCGCGCGCGCACGTCCCGTGCACGTCGTCACGACGGCCGTCGAGCACCCCTCCATCCTCAACGTCTGCCGTTTTCTGGAGCGGCAGGGCACGGCCGTGACGTACGTGGGCGCCGACGGCTTCGGCCGCGTCGATCCGGACGACATCCGCCGGGCGGTGACGCCGGCGACGGCGCTGATCTCGGTGATGACGGCGAACAACGAGGTGGGCACGATCCAGCCGCTCGCCGAGATCGCCGATCGCGTCGCCGAGCTCGAGGGCGTGCTCCTGCACAGCGATGCCGCGCAGGCCGCCGGCAAGATCCCGGTCGGGGCCGATGCCGCCGGTGCCGCGCTTCTGTCGGTCGCCGGCCACAAGCTCTACGCGCCGAAGGGCGTCGGCGCGCTAATCGTGCGCGGCGGGGCGACGCTCGAGCCTCTGCTGCACGGCGCCTCGCACGAGGGCGGCCGCCGGGCCGGCACGGAGAGCGTCGTGCTCGCCGCCGCGCTCGGCGCCGCATGCCGGCTGGCCGAGGCCGAGCCGTGGGGCGATCGCGTCCGTCCGCTGCGCGATCTCTTCTGGAGTCTCCTGCAGGAGACCTTCGGCGATGGCGTGACGCTGAACGGCCACCCGACCGAGCGCCTGCCGAACACGCTCAACGTGAGCTTCGCCGGCTGCAGCGGCAGCGAGCTTCTGCGGCGGAAGTGGCGGCGTCGTGCGGCTCCGCCTGTCACGCGGGCTCGGAAACGCCGTCGCCGGTGCTGACGGCGATGGGCGTGCCGGCGGAGCGAGCCCGCGGCGCGATCCGATGCAGCCTAGGACGGACGACCACGACCGAGGAGATCGGGGCCGTCGTGCGCCGCCTGCGCGAGATCGTGCCGCGCCTTCTCAGAAGGCCGCAACGGCGCTGGCGATGGCGAGGGTCTGGCTGCGCGAGCCGTTGAAGACGAACTGCGTCGAATGATCGCGCCGGGCCTCGAACTTGAAGATGAGATGGGCCCGGGGACGCAGCTCGTACGTGAGCGTCGACTCGGTGAGCGTCTGCGGCAGGCCGCTGATGCCGGCGTCGGCGTCGCGGAAGCGCTCGCTCCGTATGCCGACGGCCCGGCGGTCGTCGAGCGCGTAACGGCCGTACGCCGCCACGCCGAACCAGTTCGCGGCGGGATGATCGCCGCGCTCCTGCCGTCCTCGGTCGACCTGCGTCCCGACGGTGAGCTTCGGCGTCGCTTTCCACGAGGCCACGAGGTCGCCGAACTTGCGCAGATGGACATTGTCGTCCGGCAGCTCCGGTCCGGCGAAGGTGTTGAACGAGGCCGAGAGCCGCGCGCCGTTGTACGCGATCTGCGTTCCCACGGCCGGCGCGGAGTTGTTGTCGCCGACGAGCTGCCAGCCCCGCAGGACGTGGACCTGCCCCGACCAGCGGTCGCTCCACGCGTATGAGGCCTTGACGCCGGTCTGGTAGTACGGCGAGAGCTCGCCGAGCCAGCTGCGCGTGTAATTCCAGTTGTCTTTCGTGAAGAAGCCTTCGAAGCCGATGTGCGACGGATAGACGCCCGCTTCGAGGGAGAGGCCGCGGCCGAGCGGCGCCGTGTACGCCAGCGAAGCCTGATAGAGATTGCGGATCGGCCGGCGATGCGGGTGCGGCTCGCCTGCATGGACGACGTCGGAGGAGTCGCCGCCGACGAGGACGACGTGAAATGCAAATCGATTTCGCTGGCCCGAGACCTCGAGGCCGGCCACGTTGAGATCGAGCCGGTCGGCGCGGTGCGCGGCCGTTCCGACCCCGCTGAAGAAGTTGAGACGCGACTCCGGCCGGCGGTCGTTCCACGCATAGTAGCCGTCGATCCAGCCGTGAACGGCGATCGTCTGCGCGCCCGCGGCGGCAGCGATGAGACTCAGCAACAGCGGAAGGATCGACTTGCGCATTTGCGTCATGCGGCCGGCACGGCGGCGCGCTGCTCCAGTTGATGGTTGACGGCCTTGGTGACGATCATCAGGGCGATCAACACCATCCATCCCAGCCCGACGTTGCGCCATCCCCAGGCCACGCCGGCGCAGGCCAGCAGCAGCACGTTGAGCGCGCCGATGCTGACGAGAACGGGCGTCCTGCAACAGAGCGGACGCCGGCCGTTCGCGGCGCGGGGACAGGCGACGCCGGCGCCCGCCAGCGCCAGGACGATGGTCACGAAGTACCCGACGTTCGCCGCACAGAGCAGCGCCAGCGGGAGCTCGGTGGTGCGGCCGCCGCTGAGCGCAAAGGTCAGGAGCATGAGCGCGCAGTTCGCGACCATGTCGAAGACCACGGCGTTCCCCGGCACGCCGTAGCGGTTCAAACCGCCGAGGAAGGCGAAGCCCGGCTCGTCGCGCGCGATCTGGTAGAGAAGCCGCGACGAGGTCACGGACAGCATGTTGATGGTCAGGAGGATGGAGATGAAGATGGTCGCGAAGACGAGGACTTTGCCCGCCGCGGCGGCCGACGGCGGCACCAGCGCCAGCAGCGCCGCGGCCGGATCGCCGCGCACGGCCTCGAGGCCGACGGCGCCCGTGACCAGGGCCGGCACGATGGCATAGACGGCGAAGGTGACGACGGCGACGACCATCAGGCACATGACCGTGTCGCGCGTTCCCCGCCGATATTCGGCGGCCATGGAGATGGCCAGCTCGGCGCCGTACGTGGTCCAGCCGGCGAGGAACAGCGCCCCGCCTATGCCGGTCATCCCTTTCCACGAGAGCCAGCCGTCGGGCGGCGCGAGCGGCAGCAGACGGGCCAGCGAAAATTGCCCCGACACGACCGGCACTCCGCTGAAGAAGACGAGGAGCGCCAGCATCGAGACGCCGAGGAGCACCTGCATCACCGCTCCGCGCGCCAGGCCGCAGGCGTTGATCGCGGTGCTGACGACGATCACCCCGAGCGACAGCAGCAGCACGGTGGCGGGCGATTTCTCGCGCCCCAGCAACGTGGCCGCATAGGTGCCGAAGACGACGCTGAAGACGGCCAGCCCGGGACTCCATCCGAGCCAATAGCTCCAACGCGAGAGCGACGGCGCCAGGGGCCGCTTGCGCAACGCGTACGCGCCGAGGATGCCGATGCCGCCCGGCACGGACGGGAACGAGCGCGCCAGCTCCGCGAAGGCAAAGGCCATGACGAGTCCGATGGCCGCCGACACGGCCCAGACCAGGACCCCGGCGTTGCCGGTCAGCGAGGCGATCTGCCCGATCGATACGAAGACGAGCGCCGGGACGCCGGCGATGACCGCAATTCCGATTTGCCACGAGATTTTCCGAGGGGTGATCATGCGCAAACCTCCCGTGGGACGAGGTGTTCGGCGAGCGGCACGGCCGCGATCCCCGCCGCGGCGGCCAGACGGGCCATGCGCTGGGCCATGGCCACGGGCGGACGGCCGACCGAGTGCTCGCGGATGCCGCAGCGCGCGAAGAGGTAGGTCTCGGCGAGGCAGGCGAAGGTCGCCTGCGGCGCGCCGATGTTGAGATCGGCGGTGCAGGAGAAGCCGGGGATGCGCACGAGCGCCCCCTCGACGACGGCGACGCCGCGCGCGTGGAACTCGTGGCGCGCCGCGGGATCGATGTTGGCCGGCTGGGCGCAGTCGATGACGATCGCGCCGGGACGGAGCATGGACGGCTCGAGCCGCGCCGCGACGTCGCTGGTGAGGGTCACGACGACGTCGCAATCGGCAACGTCGAGGATCGAGCCGGAGTGGCGCGCGTCGAGGTCGGCGAAGGCATGGGCCACGCGCTCCGCCGTCCGCCCGATGAGGGTCAACGGAAATCCGGCGGCGGCGATGAGACGCGACGCAGCCATGCCCACCGAGCCGGTGCAACCGATGACCGCCACGCGCCCCTCGGCGCCGCATCCGAGGATGGCCGCGGCTTCGACGACGTTGTCGCGCACGATGGCGGCGGTCAGGGCGTTGCCGTTCGTCACCGTCACGCCGCGCGGGACGACGCCGCGCAGAGAAAGACCGCTCCCGGTGGCCGGCGACGTCAACGCCCCCAGCCCCACGACGTGCGTGCCGCGCGACGCCGCCAGGAGCGCCGCTTCGTGCACCCATCGCCGCGCCTCGCCCGACATCATCTGTTCGGGGAAGCGCGCCAAGCCGATCACTTCACCGGTGGCCGCGCTGCCCTGCAGACGGATGTCGCCGATCACGACCGGCTGCATCGTGGAGATCTTGCGGACGTAGTCGTTCTCGCCCGACGAATAGCGCCGCAGCAGCGATCCGACGCCGGTGGTGCGGTCGAAGTCCGCCGCGTCGCGCAGGTGGACCAGAAACGTGAACCACGGCGCCTGCGATCTGAGGTATGGAATCATCGTCGTTCGCCCAAGAACAGAGCTGCCGCATGGAGGCGGCCGAAGCCGCCTCCGTCCGTCGTTGCGCCGTGGGTCAGTCGAGGCCGAGAAGCGGGACGAGCTGCATCGTCCCTTCCATCGGGAGCTGGACCTCGCCGCCTCCCAGATGCTCGGGCCACATGATCAGGAACGTGGTTTCGTAGCCGACTTGCACAGGGCGGTTTTCGCGGAGAGCCTGGAGCGTGTCCCCCAAACTGGAGGTGATCCGGCCATCTCACCCGCCGTGAGCGCCTGCCCACAACGAGCCGGGCAGGAACTCCAGGCATCCGAGGGCACGCCACCCGTCGTACTCCTCCGTCACGCCGCATTCGTCCGTTGCCGTGGCGCGCACGGGGTTGAGCAACGCCGGGTCGAAACGGCCGGAGGTGATGAGGTCGTACAAGCCGGGGAAGACTGCCTGCGCGGAGTAGCGCACTTTCAGCTTCTTCTGCTCGTAGTCGATGATGCCGAGGTTCATGCCCGGCGGCGCTTCGGGATCGCCGGTCAGACAGATCTGCCCCGACTCGATCGACTCGACCTCGTTGAGCGGCATGGGGATGCTGCGCTTCGAGAGACCGTACAACGCGGTGACGCTGAAGATCACCTGCCGGGCAGTGCGCGGGCGCGTGCGCCGCTCCGTCAGGATCTCCGGACTCAACAGCAGCTCTTCAGTGACGGTCATGTCCGGCTCCGAAGATCAGCTGCAGCCGAAGCACTTCGAGACGCAATGGGTCGATTCCTCGTGCCGGCGGACGACGTCGAGGCACTTGGCGGTGAAGTGAACGCCGTCGTTCAGACAGCCGCAGTTCAGGACTTCCTGGATACAGCTCGCCACGACTTTCTCGTCGATCTTCGGACCTCCGGCGATGTGGATGTCGACTCCGTCTCCGGACCGCTTCGCTGAAACAGTGGCCATGTCATTCCTCCTCTTGGATTTCTATGACGCCTAACTTATGGATGGCTGGCCATCACAGTCAATTGTGATCTCTTGGTTTTTGTTGCTCGATTTGGTCGGCGGCCGCTCGATTTGGTCCCATTCGTCCGAGAACCGCATCGATCCGGTACGTTCTCGGACTGACGCCAAATCGTTCCTTGAACAGATGATTGAAATTGGCCGCGTCCGGCAGGCCGATGGCGGCGCCGATCTCGCCGATGCGCATCCGCGTCGTCGAGAGAAGCCTGGCCGCCTCGAGGATGCGCAGGTCGCGGACGTAGAGGCGCATCGGCTTGTGGATGTCGCGTTTGAAGAGGTGCTCGAGGCGGGAGAGCCCCAGGCCGAGACTGGCAGCGACGGCGGAGTAATCGACCCGGCGGAGATAGTCCCGCTCCAAGATTGCCAGCGCGGCGCGCACTCGCTTATCCATCGCTGAGGCCGTCCAGAATGAGTTCAGGACAAGCCGCTCTCCATCCATAGACGGACGGCGCGCCGCGTTCGTGATACGGATGAGCTTCTGCGCGATAGCGCGCCGATGCCTGGATCGCGGAGCTCCTGCTGCGAAACGAACTGCAGCGCGCTACCATACGAACCGGGAGCACGAATATGGCAAAGGGTAAGAACACCCGCAAAGAGACGAAGAAGCCGAAGAAAGACAAGAAGTAGCGCGGCCGCGCTTCAGGCGCTGCCGTGCCGGTCGAGCCAGCCCAGGATCCCGCGGATGCTGCCGGTGGCGACGGCGATGCAGGTGTCGGCGGCGCCGTAGTAGAGGTTCAAGGTATCGCCGTCGGCGCCTACGGTCGTGCCGCACGGGAACGTGACGTAGGCGACGTCGCCGCGCGTCTCGTAGGGCGCTTCCGGTCCGAAGATCCACTCGTCGCCGCGGAGCAGGAGCTTGTCCGGCTCGGCGAGGTCGAAGAGCGCCGCGCCGAGGCGATAGAGGCAGCCGGCCGCGGTGGAGCGGACGCCGTGGTAGAGCATCAGCCAGCCGTGCTCGGTCTCGATCAGCGGCGGCGAGAGGCCGACCTTGTTCGCGTCCCACCAGCTCCCGCGCCGCGCCTGGAGCATCATCCGGTGGCCGCCCCAGCTTCGCAGGTCTGGCGAATACGAGATCCAGACGTGCGCGCCGGAATCGGCGATGGGGCGATGCACGAGCGCATACATGCCGTCGATGCGCCGCGGCAGCAGCGCGGCGTCCTTGTCGTCGGGCTGCATGACCAGGCCGCAGCGCTCGAACTGCACGAAGTCGGCGGTGAGAGCCAGCGAGACGCCCGGGCCGCCCTTGCCGAACGCCGTGTAGGCGACGGCGTACTTGCCGAGCTCGGCGACGAACGTGATGCGTGGGTCCTCGATCCCCCACAGTTCCTCGGGATGTTCGGGATTGGCGCGCAGCGTCGGCGCGGCGTCGACCGTCCAGCCGCCGATGCCGTCGGCGGAGCGTGCCGCGCAGAGATGCGAGCGGCCGGTGCGGTCCTCGACTCGGCAGAGCAGCAGCGTGCTCCCGTCGCGCAGCAGCGTGGCCCCGGCGTTGAAGACCGTGTGCACCGGGTACGGCCAGTCGGCCGCGGTGAGAATCGGATTGCGCTCGCTGCGGTGGAACAGCGTCTCGTACATCAGGCCGTTCCCGAGCTGACGGCGACGAGCTCTTCGGCCGGCTCCGCGAGCGGGATCTGCATGGCGTTCCAGCGCACCTCGTCGGCGCGCATGTCGGCCAGGGCGAGCAGGAACGAGAGCGTCGACTCCGCCCCCTGGTTCTCGTTCATCCGATCGACGTGCAGGGCGTCGCGGCATCCGCCGGAGACCGGATCGTAGAGCGCCTGCTGCAGCTGGTTCTGTCCGAGGAACCAGGTGAAGGCGCGCCGGGCGTGCTCGCTCCAACGATGATCGCCGGTGGCGCGGAACGCGTGCATGCACGCGGAGACGGAGGCGCAGGCGTCGACCGGCTGCTGATCGAAGACGGCCGGCTTCGTCCCCCGCTCGAAGAAGCCTTTCGTTCCGACGGGAGCGAAGTAGCCGTCCGGCGTGGTCTGGATGGCCATCAGCCATTCGAGCGAGCGAAGGCCGGTGGCGAGCATGGCGGCGTCGCCCGTCCACGACGCGGTGGCGATCAAGGCCTGCGGAAGGCGGGCATTGCAGTACGTGACGCGGTTCTCGCACCACGGCCATTCCGGTTGATCGGTGCGGCGGAAGAGTCCGAGCAGGCGCTCCCCGATGGCGCGCCCGGCGGCCTGGACGCCGCGATCGCCGGCGAACGCGCGCAGGTATTGCTCGATGCCGAGGAGGGCGTAGGCCCATGCGCGCGGGCTGCTGAAGGCCGACACGGCCGGCAGCGCGGCGTGAAACAGCGCGCCGGCGAGACTGTGCCGGCCGGGATCGGCGGAGCATCCGACGACGGTGCCGAGGGCCCAGAGCCCGCGGCCGTGGCTATCCTCGGAGCCTGCCTCTTCGCGCCACAGCCGCGAGTGCGACATGAAGTTGCGGAAGCGCCCGGCCGGGCGGTTGAAGGCGTGGCTGACGAACGCGAGATAGCGCGCCGACAGCGCGCGCAAGAGTTTCGGATCGCAGGAGCCGGCGTCCTCGAGCAGCGTGATGAGCAGCAGCGCCCGGGCGTTGTCGTCGAGGCAGTAGCCCTCTTCGTAGCGCGGAACGTTGAACATGGCGTGCTGCAGCATGCCCGTGCCGTCGGTCATGATCCCGACATGCTCGAGGTTGACCTCGGGCAGATCGATCGGTCGCGACGCCAGCGTGCTGGCGCGGAAGTCCGTGCGCAGCCGCTGCGCGTGCTCGATGCGGGCCCGCTCGAACGTCCGCAGATACGAGTGCGCGACGGCCGGCCAGAGCATGGCCCGGCCATGCGCGGCGGCGGCGCGGCGGAGCGCGAGCGCTTTGTCCGGTTCATCGAGGAGGCCGGTGACCT
>JBKOUP010000414.1:0-14887 GCA_046723495.1 Acidobacteriota bacterium | reverse complement strand
GCATGGAGTTGAGGAACGGGTGAGCGGCGAAGTAGAGGATCACGCCGCCGGCGAGGAAGAGGCCGAGGATGGCCGCATTGCGGGCGCGACCCTGCATGCGCAGGACGCGGCGGGGGATGGCGCCGAGATCCTCGAGCGCTTCCTCCTCTTCCTCGCGCGGCGGGATCTTCCAGAGAATCCAGAGGTAGAGGACGTAGCAGCCGATGAGCGGGAAGGCGTCCCACAGCGTGAGCGAGCCTTTCCACCAGATGAAGGTGAAGTAGAGGATCGGCAGCAGCAGCCCGAAGATCTCGACGGAGTGCTCGGGATCGAGCTGGACGTCGACGAACTTTCGCTTTTCCTTCCAGCCGAAAGCCGCCGCGACGAAGTAGATCATCGGCCAGCCGAGCCCGACGAGGAGACGCAGGCTGCCGGTGAAGTTGGCGATGACGAGATGAGTCTGCGTCGGGTCCTTGCCGGCGTTCCAGGCGATGACGGCCTCGACGGCGAACTCCGGCAGCGTCTGCAGCCAGGCCAGGATGGCCAGCGCCAGCCCCTGCGAGATCAGGAACTGCGCGGCCTCGGCGCCCCAGGCGATGACGAAGGCGGAGAGCAAGATGCTGGGAAAGGTCCAGATCGCCGACCACGCCGGTGTTTTCAGTATCATCGCCCCGCGCCCGCATCATAAATGAAGAGCATCGCCAGCCGGCAAAACCCCTGGTTCAAACGCATCCGCGACGCGGTGCACGAGCACGGCGAGGAGATCGTGATCGAAGGCCCGAAGGCGGTCGCCGATGCGCTTGCTCTTGGCTGGGAACCGATCGCGGTGGTCGGACGCGACATCGAGTTTTCCGACGAGCTGCTGCGCGCCGTCTCCGACACGAAGACGTCGCAGGGCGTGCTCGGCCTCTTCCACCGCCCGCCCGCCCGCTTCGCCGAGGACAGGATCGTCGCCGCGCTCGACGGCGTGCAGGATCCCGGCAATGTCGGGACGATCGTGCGCCTGGCCGCCGCGTTCGACGCCGGCGTGGCCCTGCTCCCCGGCTGCGCCGATCCGTTCTCGCCGAAGGCGATCCGCGCCTCGGCCGGCGCGATCCTCAGCGTGCCGATCGCCGCGGTGACGGCGCGGCAATTGATCGACACCGACCGACCTTTGCTCTACGCCGACGCGCAGGGCGAGCCGGCGGTGCCGCCGAGGAACGCGATCCTCGTCTTCGGCAGCGAAGGCCGCGGTGTCTCCGAAGAGATCCGCCAGCATGGGAAGCCGATCGGCATCGAGACCTCCGGCCGCGTCGAGTCGCTCAACGTCGCCGCCGCCGCGGCCATCCTGCTGTGGCAGGCGTTCCGCCCCCCGCGCCGGGACGGCGCGTAGCCAGCCGGCGAGGACGCCGGCGCTCCCCTTGCATGCACCTCGCGGATCTCCAGCGCGACTACCTCGCCGACGTCGCCACCACGATCGAGACGATGCGCACGCAGGCCCGCGCGCTCGCGGAGCGCGGCACGTTCAAGAGCGCCTTCCCCGCGCTCCTCTTTCACGCGCACCAGCTGAAGGGCTCCGGCGGCTCGATGGGCTTCCCGCGCATCAGCGACGTCGCCGGCGCCATGAGCGCCGAGTTGAACCAGTTCCTCATCGACCGCCCCACGCCCGAGGAGCTGTCGCGGAAGCTCGTGACCCTGACCGACGAGCTGGCCCGCGAAGTACACTCCGCGGCATGCCCGGCAAGCTCCTCGTCGTAGGCACGCCCCTCGGCAACCTCGGCGATTTTCCTCCGCGCGCCGTCGAGGCGCTGAAGTCCGCCTCGCTCATCCTCTGCGAGGACACACGCCACACGCGGAAGCTGCTCACGCACTTCGGCATCGACACGCCAACGGAGCGCCTCGACGAGCACACCGAGGATGCGCGGTCCGAGCAGTTCATCGCCCGCGTCGAAGGCGGCGAGACCATCGCCGTCGTCAGCGACGCCGGCATGCCCGTGGTCAGCGATCCCGGCTACCGCATCGTCCGCCTGGCCCGCGAGCGCGGCGTGACCGTCGAGCCGATCCCCGGGCCGTTCGCCGGCGTCCTCGCCCTCGCCGCCAGCGGCATCGCCCCGCTGCCGTTCACGTTCCTCGGCTTCACGCCGCATCGCCACGGCGAGCGCCTCGACTTCTACCGCGACCTCGCCGCGGTCGGACACACCGCGATCGTCTACGAGTCGCCCGAGCGCCTCCTCGACTCGCTGCGCGACGCCCGCGCGGTCCTCGGCGGCGCCGTCGAGATCACCGTGGCCCGGGAGATGACGAAGCTCCACGAGGAGCTGCTCCACGGGACGATCGACGAGGTCGTCGCCCAGCTCGAGCAGCGGGCCACGATCTACGGCGAGGTGACGATCGTCTTCGCCGCGGCGGCGCCGGTCGCGGCGGGGGCGACGGCCGAGGAGCTCGCGGCCGAGTTCGAGAAGCTCCGCGATGGAGGCATGCGCAGGAACGACGCGATCAAGGTCGTTGCCGAGAAATTCGGCATGCGCAAGAACGACGTCTATAAGATGCTGGCGGGGTGAAGGGGTTGGTGCGAAAGGGGGGACTCGAACCCCCACGGCAGTGAAGCCACTGGCTCCTGAAACCAGCGCGTCTACCAATTCCGCCACTTTCGCACGCGGCAGGGCCGAGATTCTCGGTGGCGCGTGGGGGAATGTCAATTGCGTCGCCGAAATTCCTAATCTATTCTGACGTGGCGAAGACAAGAGAAACCCCGCCGATGTCCTTGACGAGCGATACCGCTCCGGCGGTCCTGGAGCGCCCCCGAGCCGTTCCCCCGCCACCCGAAAACGTGGGCGCGGAGATCTGGAACCTCCCGAACTCGCTCACGCTGTTCCGCATCTTCCTCGTCCCCTTCCTTGTCGTCGTGCTGCTGACGAAGTACTCGAACCGCGTCGGCCTGGCCATCTTCCTCGTCGCCGCCGTCACCGACTTCTTCGACGGCTACTTCGCCCGGCGCATGAAGAAGATTACCCGCCTCGGCGCGCTGCTCGATCCCATCGCCGACAAGCTCTTGATGTCCGCGGCCTTCATCTCCCTCGTCGAGCTCGGCATGGCCAAGGCCTGGATGGTGGTGATCATCATCGGCCGCGAGTTCGCCGTCTCCGGCCTCCGGGCCATCGCCGCGCAGCAGGGCGTGACCATCGCCGCCTCGCCGCTGGGGAAGACGAAGATGATCTCGCAGGTCGTGGCCATCTCGCTGCTCATCGTGAGCTACGAGTTGGGCGAGTTCCGATTCCTCTCCGAGCTGGCGCTGTGGGTGGTGGTCCTCTTCTCGCTCGTCTCAGGCGTCGACTACTTCCTGAAATTCGCGCGGGCCGTGCTGCGGGACGAAGTCACGCCTGGTAAGCCCGGGCAATGAGCGCCAGGGCCACGAGGTAGGCCGCGAACATCGCGCCGAGGTAGACGCGGGCCTTGGCGCTGGAGCCGCGGAACTCGTGGAACGCGGCCACGCCCCAGAACGCGGCGATCATCGGCGAAGCCTGGCCGATCGCGTACGAGATGGCCACGCCGGTGAGGCTCGCGGCGACGAAGTTGAAGACCGTGCCGATGCCCCAGATCACGCCGCCGAGCAACCCGAGCGCGTGGTACGACGCCGGCGCGAGGCGGTAGCCGGCAAATGTCACCGGCGCGCCGACGATCGGCTTGCGCATCAGGATGGTGTTGAAGACGAAGCAGCAGAGGAACGCGCCGAGGGTGAAGAAGACGGCGACGGTGTACGGCGTCAGCGGACGCGCGGCCGTCATCGCCTTCGTGATGAACGGCGCGAAGGAGCCCATGAGCAGGCCGGAGACGATGCAGACGACGATGCCCTTGCGCGACACGACGCGGTTTCCGCCGAGCGCGCCGTAGGCCAGGCCGATGAGGATGACGGCGAGCAAGGCCATGGCCACGCCCGCGCCGAGGAGCGCGCCGTTCCCCTTCGGCTGGATGGCGTAGCTGAGGACGACGCCTTCGACGAGGGCGATGCCGATGGCGATCGGGAACGCCACCGCCAGGCCGACGATCTCGATTCCGGCGACGAGGAGGACGTTGGCGATGTTGAAGATGAAGCCGCCGATCGCCGCGTAGAAGAGGTTGATCGGCGCGGCCGAGTGCAGGTTGGCGAGGAACGCCGTCTCGCCGCCGCGCGCGCTCCCCATCGTCAGCGCCAGGACAACGGCGATCAGGAAGATGCCGCCGGCGTAGTCCCAGTAGAACAGCTCGAAGCGGTAGCCCCTCGTGGCCTTGTACGTGTTCGCCCACGAGCCCCAGAAGATCGTGCTGAGGATCGTCATGACGAGAGCTACGGCGAACGTCGACGGTGCGAACATGGCGTCACCTCAACAGCGCTTCGACTTCGTCGCGGCGCGGCATGGAGTCGGCGGTGCCGTGGCGCGTGACGGAGATCCCGGCAACGGCGCAGCCGAAGCGCACGGCCTCGACGATGCCCCGTCCCTCGGCCAGCGCCACGGCGAAGCCGCCGTTGAAGGCGTCGCCGGCGCCGGTGGTCTCGATGACGACGCCGGCGTCGATGGCCGGGACGTGTTGCGTGATCGACCGCGTCTTCACGAACGCGCCCTGCGCGCCGAGGGTGACGACGACGTTGCCGACGCCGCGGGTGAGCAGCACCTCGGCGGCGCGCTCGGGATCGCTCTCGCCGGTGAGCAGCGCCGCCTCCCCTTCGTTCGGCGTCGCGTAGTCGCAGAGCGGATAGATCGACTCGGGCAACTCACACGCCGGCGCGGGATTGAGGATCGTCGCCACGCCGAGGGACTTGGCGAGGCGCAGGCCGTGCTCGACGGAGGCGAGCGGCAGCTCGAGCTGCGTCATGAAGACGGCCGCGCCGGCGATGGCGTCGCGGGCGTTGTCAATGTCCTCCGCGCTCAACGTGAAGCAGGAGCCGGGGACGACGACGATGGCGTTCTCGCCGCTGGCCTGGTCGATGATGATCGTCGCGCCGCCGGTGGCGTGTTCGAGCGTCTCGAAGACGAAGCGGGTGTCGACGCCGTCGGCCGCGTAGGTGCGCCGCGCGAGATCGCCGAAGGCGTCTCGCCCGAGCTTGCAGATGAAGCTGACGTCCGCGCCGAGGCGCGCGGCGGCCACGGCCTGGTTCGAGCCCTTGCCGCCCGGGCCGAGGCGAAACTCCGTGCCGAGAACCGTCTCGCCCCACGACGGCAGACGGGGCGTGCGGAAGGCGAGGTCCGCCACGAAGCTCCCCATGACCGTTACACGTGCGTTGATGGGTGAACTGTATCATCCGCCAAGTTATCGACGCCGGTGAAGGTCGAGGGGCAGGCGCTGCCCGCGGGAACGTACGGCCTCTTCGCGATTCCAGCTGCGCGTGCCGATGAAGATCGACGTCGATCTGCCGGCGACGGTGCGCGTCTCGATCGCCAGCACGCTGCGCGGCGGCAAGCATTGGGACGCGAGCGCCTGGACGGCCGCTGAGCACGACGTCCGGCGCGCTGCGGACGAAGGCGGCGATCGTGGAAAAGAAAGGCGACGCCAAGGCCGCCGCGGAGCTGCGCGAGCGCGCGAAGTCGATGTACACGGAGGCGGAGACGATCGCCATCGGCTACGGCACGCCGATGGGAGCGAAGAAGGTCGACGACGCGATCGCGTTCCTCAACAGCTACGCCGCCGCTCACCCGACCAGCGCGGAGATGTGGCGCGTCTACGCCGGCCTCGGCGAAGCCTACGCGGCCGTCATCCTGAGCGGAGCGAAGGATCTCCGGCTGGGAAGCTCGAGATCCTTCGCCGCGCTTCGCCGGCTCAGGATGACGTTTCTTCGAGCGACTCCAGGTTCGAGAGAATCGACTCGATCCGATCGCGGATCTGCCCGCGCTCCTTGCGGTAGCGCGCGCTGTCGTCGTCGATCTCGTCGAGGCGCTTCTTCAGCTCGTCGCGCTCGCGGCGCAACTCCTGAATCGTGGCGATGGCCCGCTCCACTTTCTCGCTGAGGCGCTGCAGAATCTCGTCGTCGCTCTCTGTCGTTTTCTTTGTCATAGCAGTTTCACCGGCAGCATGTCGGCCAGGCGCGACGCCAGTTGCTGCTGCAGCGCGCTCACTTCCTCCTGCGTCAGCGAGCGGTCGAACGCCTGATACCACATGCCGAGCGTGGTTTTGATCGTTTCCTCTCCCTCGGGCACGAAGCGGTCGCGCAGGCCGACCTCGTGCAGGTGGGGCACGTTGAACGAGCGGATCGTGTCGACGATGCGCTGGTACGCCAGGTCGCGGCCGTGCGTGAGCGCCAGGATCATCGGCACGCCGGGGTAGCGCGCGACCGGGGCCATGGTCCACGCGCCCGTCGCGGCGATGAGCGCGTCGATGTCGATCTCGGCGGCGGCGACGTCGCCCTTGATCCCGAACGTCTGCAGCACCTCGGGCGCGATGAAGCCGGCGCTGGCGATCTCGCGCTCGCCGTGGCGGGCGACGGCGCGCTTCCCCTTGCGCAGCCACGGCTGATCGCCCGTCGCGAAGTCGAGCGTGACGTGATGCCGCGCGGCGATCTGCTCGACGACGCCCTTGACGTCGAAGAAGTCGACCGGCCGCTTCGAATCGCCCCAGAACTGTCCGACTGAGCCGTACATCACCAGCGCCGCACGGGCGTGCTCGCGAACGCCGTCGCCGGCGCGGTGGTACGTGCGCCCAACCTCGAAGAGCGCGCCGTCGCGATTGCCGTAGGAGCGATTGAAGACGACGTTCTCGAGAAGTCCGGGCAATAGCGAGAGGCGCATCGAGGAGACGTTCTCCGAGAGCGCGTTCGTGATCGCGATCGGCGTCTCCGCCGAGAAGATGGCGTTGTGCTCGGGATGGATGAACGAGTAGCTGATGGTCTCGGAGAGGCCGCAGCCGGCGAGGACGTCGCGCACGTCGTCGGCGACGATGTCGACGCGCTCGCGCCGGACGTCGCCCGTGGTCGAGCGCGGCATCGCGCCGGGCACGTTGTTCAGGCCGAAGAAGCGGAGGACTTCCTCGACGAGGTCCATCTCTTCGTGGATGTCGCCGCGATACGTCGGCACGGTGACGAGCACGCCGTCGTGCACGGCCTCGGCGGCGAAGCCGAGGCGGCGGAAGAGCTCGAGGGCGTAGCCGATGCCGACGGCGCCGCCGGACTGCTCGTGCAGCTTCGCCGTGCGCAGGCGTACGGTTTTCGTCCGCGTCTCTTCCGCGACGACGTCGATCGGCGCCTCGGCGTCGCCGCCGATCATCTCGGCCGTGAGCTGCACGGCGAGGAGCGTGTCGTTCGGATCGACGCGGCGCTCGAAGCGGTACGAGGCGTCAGTCTTGATGCCGAGGCGGCGCGCGGTCCGGCGGATGACGGAGGGCTCGAACCAGGCGCACTCGAGGAGGACGTTCTTCGTCGCCGCGCCGATCTCGCTCTCGGCGCCACCGATGATCCCGCCGAGGCCGACGGCGCGCTCGGCGTCGGCGATGACGCAGCTGTTCTCGTCGAGCTTGCGGGTCTCGCCGTCGAGGCTGCGCATGGTCTCGCCGGGGCGCCCGCGGCGGACGATGATGGCGTTGCCGCGCAGGCGGTCGAGATCGAAGGCGTGCAGCGGATGGCCGAGGGCGAGCATGACGTAGTTCGTGGCGTCGACGACGTTGTTGATCGGGCGGAGGCCGGCGACTTCGAGCCTGGCGGCGATTTTCGGGTCGCTGGGCTTGATCGTGACGTTGCGGATGGCGAGGGCCGTGTAGCGGCGGCACATTTCTTTGGCTTCGATGGTCACCGTCACGCCGCCGCCCGCCCGCCCAGGCCCCTCGCTCACGCTCGGGGTGACAAAGGGGCGCCCTAGCGCGGCGGCCAGCTCGCGGGCCATGCCGGCGTGCGACATGGCGTCGACGCGGTTCGTGGTGATCTCCAGATCGAAGACCGTGTCGCTGCCGAACGGCTCGACGGCATCGACGGCGTGGCCGATCTCGGTGAAGCGCCGCGCGAGATCGTCGTCGGAGAGATCCGCGAGATCGACGTAGTCGCCCAGCCAGTTGCGGGAAAGTTTCATGCGGCGCGGATTCTAACGTTTGCGGCTGCGGATCGCAGCGACCACGAGCGCGGCGACGAAGAGGGCGATGACGATCACGCCGAGGAGCACGACGGCGCCCATGAACGTCATCATCAGAAGGTCACCCGCGACAGCACGCCCTCGGCCGCGTCGTGGGGGTTGTTGCGCTTGCGCAGGACGTCGTCGAGGATCTGCTCGTAGTTCTCGGTAACGTCGAGCAGCCGCCCCATGAACTTCTCCTTGAGCAGCGTCTCCATGCGGATGCGCACGCGCTCGCGGTTGCGGCGATCGAGCTCGCCCGAGGCGGCGATATATTCGTAATGCTTGGCGATGGCAGCGTCGATTTCTTCGATGCCCTTGCCGACCGAGGCCACGGATTTCACGATCGGCGGCACCCAGTCGCCGTGCTCCTCGACGAGCGACATCATCATCGTCACCTCGGTCACGGTCTTGTCCGCGCCGGGACGGTCGGCCTTGTTGACCACGAAGATGTCGCCGATCTCCATGATGCCGGCCTTGATGGCCTGGATGTCGTCGCCCATGCCGGGGACGAGGACGACCATGTTCGTCTGCACGGTGCGGATGACTTCGACCTCGTCCTGGCCGACACCGACGGTCTCGACGAGGACGACGTCGAAGCCGGAGGCGTCGAGGATGTCGACGACGTCGTTCGTCGCTTTGGCCAGCCCGCCGAGGAATCCGCGCGTGGCCATCGATCGGATGAAGACGCCGCGGTCGGTGTAGAGGTCGTGCATGCGGATGCGGTCGCCGAGGATCGCACCGCCGCTGAAGGGGGACGTCGGATCGACGGCGACGATGCCGACGCGCTTGTCCTGCTTGCGGTAGTGCTTCGCCAGCGCGGCCACGAGGGTCGACTTGCCGGAGCCGGGCGAGCCGGTGACGCCGACGATGCGCGCGCGGCCCGTCGACGGGTAGATCTCGGCGAGGAGACGCTCCGCGGCGGCGTCCTCACGCTCGACGAGGGAGATGGCCCGGCCGAGGGCGCGGTAGCGGCCGGCGATGACGTTTTGGGCGAGATCGGTCATGCGAATGCAGAATGCAGAATGCAGAATGCAGAATTAGAAGCAGAGCAATTCTGCATTCTGCATTCTGCATTCTGCATTCGATCACTCACTCAACAAGTTCCTCGCAATGACCATCCGCTGAATCTCGCTCGTCCCCTCCCCAATCGTGCACAGCTTCACGTCGCGGTAGTACTTCTCCGCGGGAAAGTCCTTGACGAAGCCATAGCCGCCGAAGATCTGCACGCAGCGCTCGGTGGCGCGCACGGCGACCTCGGAGGCGTAGAGCTTGGCCATCGCGGAGGCCTGCGTGACCCGCTCGCCAGCGTCCTTGAGGACGGCGGCGCGGTGGCAGAGGAGCCGCGCGGCGTCGATCTCCGTGGCCATGTCGGCGAGCATGAACTGGATGGCCTGGAAGTCGGCGATCGGCTTGCCGAAGGCGTGGCGCTGCTTCGAGTAGTCGCGCGCGGCCTCGAAGGCGCCGCGGGCGACGCCGACGGAAAGCGCGCCGATGGAGATGCGCCCGCCGTCGAGGACTTTCATGGCGTCGACGAAGCCGAGGCCGATCTCGCCGAGGACGTTGTCGTTGGGGACGCGACAATCCTCGAGGACGAGCTCCGCCGTGTCGCTGGCGCGCATGCCGAGCTTGTTCTCTTTCTTGCCGGGACGAATGCCCTTGCGGTCCATCTCCACGGCGAAGGCGGTGATGCCTTTCTTCTTGTCCTCGCGGTCGGTGACGGCGAGGACGACGGAGATGTCGGCGTAGGTGGCGTTGGTGATGAAGTTCTTCGTGCCATTGAGAACCCAGCCATCGCCGTCCTTGACCGCGGTCGTGCGCATCCCCGAGGCGTCGCTGCCGGAGCCGGGCTCAGTGAGGCCCCAGGCGCCGATCCACTCGCCCGTGGTGAGCTTCGGCAGCCACTTCTTTCTCTGCTCGTCGTTGCCGGCGAGGTAGATGTGGCCGCTGCAAAGGGAGTTGTGCGCGGCCACGGTGAGGCCGACGCCGCTGTCGACGACGGCGAGCTCCTCGATGATGTTGACGTAGTCGACGTAGGAGAGGCCGGCCCCGCCGTACTCCTCGGGGAAGATGGCCCCGAGCATGCCGAGCTCGCCGAGTTTCTTCACGGTGTCGAGCGGGAAGGTCTGAGCCTCGTCCCACTCCATGACGTGCGGCTTGATCTCGCTCTCCGCAAACTCGCGGACCATGTCCTTGATCTGCTTCTGGTCGTCAGTGAGGCTGAAATCCATGCGCGAAAACCTACCATCATTGCGACGATGGCTCGACGAATGCGGAAACGCGCGGCGGTGGCGGTGGTGTTCTACGCGGTGGTGACGGCGGCGATCGTGGCCGGATTCGCGTGGCAGATGGCGCACGGGATCTGCCCGGTGCCGTGAGAGGACCGAGGTAGAATTACGGCATGGCTAGGCTGAAGCCGAAGACGAAGGACGAAGAGCCGGAGTTCGTCGGGCCGCCTTTGATCCCGGGGAAGCCGGCGTTCTACCGCTGGATCGGTTACTTCCACGTTTCCGACGAGCGAATCGCGGAAATCAAGAAATCGCTCACACCCCTCGATCTGGAAATGCTGCGCGGAATTCCCGATTTCGACCCAGACGCCATCATTCCAGGTCGCGATGATTCCGAGGAACGCTGACCTTGCGTCTGGTTGTTGTCGATGCCAACGTCCTGATTTCTTCTGTTCTGCTACGCGACGAAATGCAGCACGCCGCCGTAGGAAAGCTGATCGAGAACGGCGAACGCGGTGAGCTCGTCATAATCCTGCCGCAGTTCATCGTCTTCGAAGCCATTTACGTATTACGCAAAGTCTATGAGCTCTCTCCGTTGGAAATCCGACAAATGCTGCGCGACGCAATGGCGTTACCTACCGTAACGCTCACCAACGACTGCCCGTGGACAGATTTCTTCGAACACTGGTCCGATATACGGCCGTCGCCAGGCGACGCCGCCATCCTCGCCGTCGCCATCGCGAACCGCTACACCCTCGCCACCTTCGACCGCAAGCTCTCCAACCGTGCGCGTGCATTTGGCGTCGCTCCCTACTGGTAGCATGCCCGGCGCATGATCGGTCTCCTCTTCCCGCGCTTCGATCATCCGGCCATCGAAGAGCGCTACGCGAGCTGGCAGAATCAGCTCCTGCTGCGGCGGGACGTCGAGGCCGAGCTCTGCTTTTACGACCCCGAGGAGCCGGCGTCGTATGCGGCGGGGGAGCTGGAGAGCGATCACGTCCTCGTCGTCACCGATCCGCTCCTCGTGCCGCCGCCGAAGCTCGCCTTGCGGTTGCGGGAAGTGCTCGTGCAGACGCCCGGGACGGCGGCGGCGCTGCCGTCGAGCAACGAGGCCCAGAACGCGGCCCAGCGGCGGCCGGCACCGGCGGCGTACCTCACCCTGCGCGAGCTGCAGCAGATGACCAGCGACATGCAACACGGGCCGTTCGAGACCGTGACGCTGAAGTGGGACAAGTCCGACCCGGCGGCGTACCTCTGCCGGACCGCGATGCTCATGGACGTCGACGACCCTCCGCGGCGCGCCCTGGCGGGACGCCAGGTCGTCATCTCTCTCAATGACTACGCGCATCGCTGGTCCTCGCTGCGCGGCCAGCGGCGCGACGATCTCCTGGCGCGCATCGGCAGCGACGCCAAGTCCGTCCTCGAGTTCGGCTGTGGCGAGGCTCCCCTCGGCGCGGCGCTCAAGGCGCGGCAGAAGTGCCGCGTCGTCGGCATCGAGATCGATCCGCGCGCCGCCGCCATCGCCCGCAAGCGCATCGACGACGTCTATTGCGGCGACGCCCGCGAGATCATCGGCGTCATGCGCGAGCAGTTCGACTGGATCATCGGCGGCGACATCGTCGAGCACCTCGACGAGCCGTGGTCCTTCCTGGCCGACCTCCGCCGCGTCTCGCAGCCGGGCGGCAAGCTGCTGCTGTCGATCCCCAACGTCGCCAACGCCGCCGTCATCGCCGACCTCCTGCGCGGGCGCTTCGACTACGTCTACATGGGGCTCACCTGTGTCGGGCACCTCCGCTTCTTCACCCGGCGGACGATCGAGGAGATGCTGACCATCGCCGGCTGGTCGGTCGTCGAGATCGCGCCGCAGGAGACGATCGCCACGCGCGGCAGCGACGAGCTGCTGGCCGCGCTCAGCGGCACGCGCCTGGCGGTCTCGAAGGAAGATCTGACGCCGGCGGGGTACTACGTGATCGCGCAAAACCGGCCATGAAGATCGCCTATCTCGCCGAGGACACCGAGCTGTCGGGCGGCATCCGCGTCCAGCTCGCGCACGCCGACGCGTTGATCGCGCGCGGCCATCGCGTGCGCATCGTGACCAAGGGCGGCCCGCTGACGTGGCGCCCCTCCGGCGCCGAGTTCGTCTACGTCGACAACTTCCGTGACTACGACGCGAGCGACGATGACTTCGTCGTCGGCACGTTCTGGATCACCGTCCCGGCCGCGTACGAGATCGCCCGCGAGCGCGCCGTCCATCTCTGCCAGGGATACGAGGGCGCGTTCACCGCCTACCAGCCGATCAAGAATGAGATCGACGCCGCGTACCGGCTGCCGATCCCGAAGCTCGTCGTGGCCAGGACGCTCATCCCGATCTGCAAACAGTTCAGCGACGACGTCACCTACATCGGCCAGATCGTCGACGACGAGTTTTACCGCCCGCGCTTCCCGCCGGAGAACGAGCCGCTGCGCGTGCTGCTGAGCGGGCAGTCGCAGGCCGACCTCAAAGGCATCGACGAAGGCTACGGCGCGGTCGCGCACGCGCGCTGGTTCCATCAGAAGCTCGAGCTCGTGCGCGTCTCGCCGTGGGCGCCGTCGCGCGAGGAGCCGCTCGACAGCGTCGACGAGTTCCACGTCGCCTTGACGACGAGCGAGATGACGCGGCTGATGCATTCGTGCGACGTGCTCATCGCCCCGAACCACGCCGAGGAGGGCTTCGGGCTGCCGGCGGCGGAGGCGCTGGCGTCGGGGCTGGCCACGGTGATGACGTCGATCCCGTCGTATCTGTCGTTCGACGATGCGCACGACTACGCCCTCTTCGCGCCGGAGCAGAATGCCGTCGAGCTCGGCGAGAAGCTGATCGAATTGCTCAGCGACGAAACTCTCCGCGATCGCCTGCGCAAGCGCGGGCGCGAAGTCGCCGAGCAGTGGCGCAGCAAGCACGTCGCCGACCGGCTGGAGGCGTTTTTCTCCAGTAGACTGCGCAGATGATCTTCCTCCTCGCCGCGCTGTTGTGGCAGAAGGACTGGAACACCGCCTTCGCCCAGGCGAAGCAGGAGCACAAGCTCGTCCTGGTCGATTACTACAAAGCGCCCTGTCCGGCGTGCTTCGAGATCGAGCATCTCGTCCGCGACAAACCGGAGCTCGGGCGCGCGCTCGATGATTTCGTCCTGTTGCGCGTCGACCTTTCCCGCACCACCGTGCCGGCGGCGGATCGATACGAAGCGCCGGCGTACGTGATTTTCGACAGCGGCGGCCGCGAGCGCCTGCGCATCCAAAACGACCACGGCGTTCTCCGCGCCGCCGACTGGCACTTCGCCGAGTCGCGCCCACAGGTCCAACACCTCGATCCTCATGCACCGCAACACGGCAGTGTGGACGAGACGGGCGTGATCGACCCGATCGTCCGCGTTCACGCCGTGGCGCCGGCGTTCGTCCAGGCCGCCGAGCTCTTCGACGCCAAGCGCGACCTCGACGCCAACTTCCTCCTCGCCAGCACCTACACAAAATTGAAAATGACCGAGCACGCCCGCGCCGCGTACGCCGAGGCGAAGACGATCGCCGAGGCCCAGCGCCGGCCCGCCGCGGCGCAGAGCGCGGAGGCGCAGTCGGCGTTCACGTACGTCGCCGAGGAGCGCGCGGCGCACGCCGTCGAGCTGCTGCGCGCGCTCGTGAAGACGCCGGTGAACCGCGAGGTCGAGGCCATCGTCTGGCTGCTCCTCGGCCGCGCCTACGAGGCCGCCACCGACCCGAAAGAGGCGCGCGACGCCTTCCACCGCGCGAAGGAGCTTGCCGCGCCCGGCAGCCGGACGCAGAAGGAAGCGAGCGCCGCGCTGGAGCACATCCGATGATCGCCCTCGTCGCGCTGCTTCTCGCCATGCCGCCGACATGGCACAGCGACTGGAAGGAGGCGTTTGCGCTGGCCAAGCAGGAGCATCGCCTCGTCTTCGTCATCTACACGCAGACCGAGGCGCGCTGCGGCGTGCAGTGCTACCACGTCAAGCAGAGCCTCGAGCTTCAGCGGACAGCGGAGCGCATGGCCGACTTCGTCCTCCTCCGCGTCGACCCCGACGTCAACTGGATTCCGGGTGCGCGCAAGTACGAGACGCCTGCCGTCGTCATCTTCGATTGGGGCGAGCGCGAGCGCTTTCGCGCCAGCGGCCGGGAGCGTTTTCACGCCGACGACTGGCACGAAACGTGGGGAGAGCACAACCCGATGAACTATCCGCTGCTCGGGCCGCTCGACCGGTTCCGGTCCGAGGCGCCGGCCTTCGTGAAAGCGGCGGAGCTCCTTGATGAGAAGAAAGATGCGGACGCCGCGCGCGTGTTGGAAGAGGCGTACGAGCGGCTGCACATGACCGCGCACGCGCGTGCCGCCGCCAAGCTTGTGAAAAATTTCTCTAGCCCATAGAATCGCGGGCCCGCCGAGTATGCCGACCGACACCGATACTCCGACCAACTCCATCGTCGCGCGCAAGCCGGGCGCCGTGCCGGGAGAGCAGGCCGAAAAAGGGTTGATCACTCTGCCCGGCGAATCCGAGCGCGAGATCGAAGACCTCGCCGGCTCGACCCTGTCTCTTATACACATCTGACGCTGCCGACGAGTTGTAGTGCGTGTTGTTGTGGGGGGGGGGGGGGTGG
>JBKOUP010000162.1:0-4949 GCA_046723495.1 Acidobacteriota bacterium | reverse complement strand
CTTCCAGATCGTGTCGAGCTTCACGATGTCGTAGTCGTGAACCAGGACGTGCCGCATACCTTCCATCAATCGCCAAGGGATATCGGTGTTTGCTCGCCGCACGTCCGCGGGGATGTGCCGAGTTGCCTCCCCGATCACCAGAAAGTTGCGAATGACCGCGTCAACCGTTCGCTCATCATTCGCGAATTGCTCCTGAGTCATGCCCTCCGTGTATCGCGAAATCTTCGCAATCGCGTCGAGGATATGACCAATCCGGAATACCCATTCACGTTCAGGCGACACGCAGCGCCTCGGCGAGAATTGCGGCGCGAAGCGGCGGAAAGATGGCATCGCGTAGAACAACATCAACCTTCGGGACGTTCAGGATCTCCTGAAGGCGAAATTGAAGGGCGACGAGTTGGAAAAGTGATATCGGTTCGGCAACGTCAATCAGCACGTCGATATCGCTCGAGGGACCCGCGTCGCCACGCGCGGCGGAGCCGAACAGCGCCATCGATTCCAAGCCGAAGTCGCGGCGCAGTTCCTCCCGGCTGTTCCGAAGGGTAGCCATGATTTCGTCTCGCGAGAGCATGAGGACCCCTAAAAGAAGCTTGGCGTCCCCAACGGGATTCGAACCCGTGTTGCCGCCGTGAAAGGGCGGTGTCCTAGGCCTCTAGACGATGGGGACGGAAGGCGGCCAAACTGCTGGTGAGCCCGGTAGGGATCGAACCTACGACCAACTGGTTAAAAGCCAGCTGCTCTACCACTGAGCTACGGGCCCTGGGAGCCGACACCATACGGGGCGCTCCCGCGTGCTGTCAACGGCGGCGCTAACGGCCCCGAATGCTCGGAAATTGCCGGGTGGCTGCGTAGAATGCTCCGCACGTGGCCGTCCCTGTCGAGCGCCGGAAGTATCAGCGTGTGGTGCTGACCCGTCCCTTGCCGGGGCGGTTGGGTGGGACCCGCGTCTACGTCCTCGACGCCTCCCTCATCGGGCTGCGCGTGGCCCATCAGGGGAGCGTGCCGGCGGCGGGCTCGCCGTGCCGGATCGAGTTCGACTGGGAGGGGCGGCACATCCAGCTCGATTGCGAAGTGCGCCGCAACGCGCTGCACAAACTGGCCAAGGAAAAAAACGAGAAGAGCATCTACCACGCGGGCTTGAGCATCGTCGGCGCCCTCGGCGAGTCCGACGCGGCCCTGCGCTCGATGGTCGCCGCCATCGTCGCGCGCGCCCTCGACGAGCAGAAAGCCAACGCCCGCGGCGTGCCGGCCGAGGCGGCCGAGTGCTTCCAGACCGGCAAGGGCACCGACTACGTCCGCTGCGAGCTCGTCTCCGGCACGTGGCGGCGCACCGAGACCAACCGCGCCGACCAGCCGCCGAACGGCTTCACCGTCTCGGCCGCGGAGTCGCGCGAGCACGTGCAGATGCTGTGCGACACCTTCGTCAACGCCGACGACGACGGGCGGCAGTTGATCCGCATGATGGCGGAGCTCAGCATCTCCAAGGCCGAGGGAGTGCCGACGCGGAGGTACGTCCCGTGAGCGTCTGGACCGCGCGCCGCATCCTCAAAGAGCTCGCCGACGCCGACCGCCGCCGCCGCATCGCCGCCGCCTTTTGGAAGCACGCCGACGCCCCCTCGAAGGCCATGACCGTCGTGCAGCTCGCCAAGTCGCTGCACTTCCGCGACGAGACCATCCGCAAGATGCCGGCCGACAAGAAAGCCGAGCTCCTCGCCTCGCGCGCCGCCCTGCCCGAATTCGAGCAGACTCTCGAGGCCGCGCTGATGCACTACCACACCCACGAGCAGAGCGCGATGCTCGCGGCCTTCCTCGACACCTGGCACATCCCGCACGTCAACGGCTCCATCGAGACCGACGACTACACCGCGCCGAGCGCCGAGCAGGTGCGCGATGCCGTCCGCGACCTGCGCGACCGTTTCGATCCCCGCGACGTCGCCATCTACCTCGCCACCCTCGGCATGCTCATGGGCGAGCCGTGGCAGAGCGCGGCGTGGCCGGCGGCCGACGAAGCTGCCGAATCTCTTCGGCAGTGAGCGCCCGCACCTTCCCGATCGGCAGCTCCCCGATGCGAATCGACCCGATGGCCACGCGCACCAGCTTCAGCACCTTCGCCTCCAGCGCCTCCACCATCCGTCGCACCTGCCGGTTGCGTCCCTCCGTGATCGTGATCTCGAACACCGTCTTTCCGCCGCTCTCGCGCAGGCGCGTCACGGCCGCGGGACGCGTCGGCCCGTCGCGCAGCTCCACGCCGCGGCGCAGCGCGTCGAGGTCGTCGTCGCCGAGATGCCGCGACGCCTTCACCAGATACGTCTTCGGCACGTGGTAGTCGGGATTCGTCAGGCGCTCGGCGAGCTGCGTGTCATTCGTCAGGATCAAGAGGCCGCTCGTGTCGAGGTCGAGGCGGCCGACCGGCGAGACGTACGGCGTCCCCTCCGGCAGGAGATCGTAGATCGTCGGCCGTCCCTGCGGATCGCGGTACGTCGTCAGGTAGCCCTTCGGCTTGTACATCAATAGATAGAGCGGCGCTTCGCGGCGCAGCGGTTTGCCGTCGAAGGCGACGTGGTCGCGCTCGAGGTCGACCCAGGCGTCGGGGTCGCGCACGACGCGGCCGTTCACGGCGACGCGGCCCGCGGCGATCCACCGCCGCGCCTCCGTACGCGAGCCGGTGCCGGCCTTCGACAGCACGCGCTCGAGCGTCTTCAGCGGCCGTTTCGTTACCATGGTGTCGTGCGCCGGGTTCTCCTCCTCATTTTCCTCTGCGCGACGACTGCGCGCGCCGATTTCCGCGCCTTCTGGGTCGAGGCCTTCCACACCCCGCTGGCGACGCAGGGCGACGTCGACCGCGTCATCGACGCCGCCGGCCGCGCCAACGCCAACGCCCTCTTCGTCCAGGTCCGGCGGCGCGGCGACTCGTGGTACATCGACTCCGACGAGCCCCTCACCGGCGAGCCCGCCGTCGGCGCGCCCGACGAGGCCGGCCGCTGGACCTTCGATCCGCTGCGCTACCTCATCGACGCCGCGCACCGCCGCGGCATCCAGATCCACGCCTACGTCATCGTCGGCTCGATCCACAACGGCGATCCAACCTCGCCGGGCGGCCTGCCGTCCGACGCGAATCACATCTTTCTCCAGCACGTCTGGGACGCCGCGGCGGGGAAGCCGTATCGCGGCGAGCGGCAGTGGGCCACGCGCGCGCTGCCGCACAATCTGTCCGGCGTCACCTTCGGCGGCTACCGCTTCGCCAACGAGTGGTACCTCGACCTCGGCCACCCCGAGGCCGCGTCGTACACCGTCGAAATCCTGCTCCACCTCGTGCGCGCCTACGACATCGACGGCCTTCATCTCGACCGCATCCGCTACCCCGACGCGCCGGTCGACAAGGACGGCGGCTCGAACGTCGGCTACAACGACACCAGCGTGGCGCGCTTCAACGCCCGCTACGGCCGGCAGGGACTTCCGCGCACGAGCGATCCGCTTTGGAGCGCGTGGCGGCGCGAGCAGGTCACGCAGTTCGTCCGCCGCCTCTACCTCAGCGCCACCGCGATCAAGCCGTCGCTCAACGTCTCCGCGGCGCTCATCTGCTACGGCGCCGGGCCGGGGAAGCGCTTCGAAACGTCCGAGGCGTATTGGCATGTGTTTCAGGACTGGGCGGCGTGGGCGCGGGAGGGCATCGTCGACACCCTCGCGCCGATGATGTACAAGCGCGAGCATCTGCCGGTGCAGCGCGCGCAGTTCGACTCGTGGCTTTCCTTCCTCATGCGCACGGCGCGGGCGAGCGGGCGGATGGCCGTGCCGGGCATCGGCGCGTTCATGAACTCCGCCGACGGCGCGCTGCGGCAGGCCCGGCGCGCGCGCGACGCCGGCGCGGACGGCGTGGTCTTCTTCGCCGTCGGCTCGATTCCCAAGCTGCCGAGCGACGACTTCCTCACCGCGCTCCGCCGCGGCGTCTTCTCGTCGACGTCGGCGCCGCCGCGGAAGCCGCAACTGCCGACCGGGTCGCTGATGGGCTACGCGACGGCGCGCGACGGCGCGGTCGTGACCATCGAGTCGATGCGCTCCCACACCATGCGTACGACGACGACCGACGGCAGTGGCTTCTTCGGCATCCTCGGCCTCGAGCCGGGCCAATACCGCGTGTCGATCGGCGGCCAGTCGTCGGCGGCCTTTCCGGTCGTGGCGGGCTCGGTATCGCGGATCGACCTCGGAGCAGAAATCCAATCGGCGGCCGCGGCCGTATCTCGCGGCAAAGGAGAGAAATGATGAAACGACTGGTTTGTCTGCTCGTTTTCCTCGTCGCCGGCGCCGCGTGGGCCCAGAGGCCGGCGGAGCTCAAGCAACTCGATCCGTTCGTCGGCTCGTGGGCCTGCACCGGCACGGTCTATAAGGGCGATTGGGGCCCCGAGCATCCGATCAAGATGACGATCGACTCGAAGTGGGCCTACGGCGGCATGTGGCTCAAGACCGCGTACACGGAGATGAAGACGGAAAAGAACCCGAAGCCGATGACCGGCGAAGGGCTGTGGGGCTACGACGCCGAGCCGAAGAAGCTCGTTGGCGGCTGGGTCGACAGCAGCGGCGCGTACCAGACACAGCAGTCGGACGGCTGGAAGGGCGACGAGATCGTCTTCACCGGCCCGTTCCACATGGGCATGACCGCCACCGGCCGCGACACCTTCACGAAGAAGGGGAAAAGCCGGATCGATCACGTCTTCGAGCTGGACATGAAGGGGACGTGGACGAAGGTCGAGTCGGACACCTGCAAGAAGAAGTAGGGGACAGAGCACAGGTCACGGGGGACAGGGCAACCTGTCCCCTTTTTCTTGACTTTCATCTACTACGGATGTAGTTTATCCAACGACATGCTCCACCTCAGCAAATTCGAGCTCGAAGTCATGGCCGTCCTCTGGCGCGCCGGCGGCGAGCTCTCCGTGCGCGAAGTCCACGAGGCC
>JBKOUP010000222.1:0-6095 GCA_046723495.1 Acidobacteriota bacterium | reverse complement strand
CGTACAGGCCGCGCGCGGCAACACGGCGGACGCGGCGCGGCGCCTGACCGAGATCGCCACGGCGATGCATCAGCTCGTCCCGATCCGCCGCGAGGCCGAGGCGGTGCGTGCTACGCTTCGGCCCCGCTGATGCCCGAGTTCGTTGAAGTCGCGCGCGTGTCGGAGCTGCCCGTCGGGCGCGCGAAAACCGTCACCGTCGAAGGGCATACCGTCGCGCTCTACCACACCGCCCGCGGCTTCTTCGCCTCCGACAACGTCTGCCCGCATCGCGGCGGCCCGCTGGCCGAAGGCGACGTCATCGGCGACGAGATCGTCTGCCCCTGGCATGCCTGGAGCTTCGACGTCGCCACCGGCCGCTGCCCCGGCAACGAGGAGTTCCACGTGACCACGCACGAAGTTCGCACGGAGGATGACCGGGTCTTGGTGAGGCTCTCGTGAACGGCAAGCCGCTCCGCCACGTCGATCTCTTTTCCAGCGCCGGCCGGCTGGAGGCGCTTTACCGCGAGCTGCAGGATCCGGGCGGCGTGGCGGTGATCTGCCATCCCCATCCGCTCGGCGGCGGCACGCTGCACAACAAGGTCGTCTTCCGCGTCGCGCGCGGCCTGGAGAGCGCGAACGTGGCCACGCTGCGCTTCAACTTCCGCGGCGCCGGCGCGAGCGCCGGGGTGCACGACGAAGGGGAGGGGGAGCAGGAGGACGTCGTCGCCGCGATCGACTGGATCGCCAAGTATCACCCCGGCAAGAAGCTGATCGTGGGCGGCTTCTCGTTCGGAGCGTGGGTGGCCAGCCGCGTGGCCTGCGAGATGCCGAACGTCGACGCCATGTTTTTCGTCGGCACGCCGGTGAACAAGTACGACTTCGGCCACCTGCGCCACTGCGAGAAGCCGATCCTGTTCGTCCACGGCACGCAGGACGAGTACGGCGACGTTTCGAAGCTGGAGAAGCTGATCCCGCAAGTGCGCAACGCCGAGTCGGTGGTCATCACCGGCGCGGACCACTTCTTCACCAAGCAGCTCGACGCCGTGGAGGAGACGATGCGAACGTGGGCGGTGGAGATTTTGGAGGGGTAACTCATCGCATCTCCCTCCGTCTGCCCACCGTGACGAACAGCCCTCCCTCGCCGCCGAGCGATTTCATCCAGGCCAGTTGGGCCAGCCACTGTTCCGGCGCCCAGGCGTCGCCGCAGGGTTCGAAGAGGTCGTCGGAGTCGGTCGACAGAAGCGCCGAGGGGTAGGCGCGGACGTAGTCGACGCCGCTGCGGGCGAACCAGCGCTGCACCTCGCCGAGCGTGTGCCGGTGCTCCGTCGGGTGCTGGTATTGATCGCGGAGCCAGGCCTCGGCGCGCGCGGACTCGGCGGCGCGCTCGCGCAGGACGGGATCGGAAATCGTCCAGCGATATCCCGACAGGCGGGCCACGACGCGGCGGATGCGCAACGGAATGCGGGCCACGGCGTTGTAGAGACCGAGCACGATCCAGCCGCCCGGCTTCGCCAGACGGGCGATGCGCGCGAAGGCCGCGGCGGGGTCGGGAGTGTGGTGGAGCACGCCGGACGAATAGACGACGTCGAACGCGCCGTCGCGGAGCCCCGGACGATGGAGGTCGGTCTGGACGAATCGCACGGCGTCCATTCGCCCGAATCGCCGCGCGGCGTCGGCGGCGAGGCGCAGCGGCGCCCGGGCCAGATCGGCGCCGACGACGCGGCGCCGGCCACGCGCGAGGTAGAGCGACATCTGCCCCGTCCCGCAGCCGGCCTCGAGGATCGTGGCGTCGCCGGCGATGGCCCGATCGAGCATGCGCGCGAATTCGCTGCGCTCCGCCCGCGCGCGCAGCCATTCCAGACTGTCGCGCGGCGGATATCCGGGGAACGGGGCACGCTCGTAGAAGGCCCGCACCGTTTCCGTGCGCTCGTCCGCCGAAGCCCGCAAGTCGGGAATGCCGTCGGAGCGGTCGAACGAGCGGCTGCACGCGCGGCACGACCACGGCGCGGCGAGGGCTTCGCCGCACTCGGGACAGGCGAAGAGATCGTCGGGCACCGTCATCCTGAGCCGCGCAGACGGCGAAGGATCTCCGAATGGCACGAACCGCGACATCTTGCGATCCTTCGCCGTCTTCGCGGCTCAGGATGACGGAGTCCACAAATCAGAAAATCGCGTAGATGAACGGCGCCAGCGCCTCGACCGTCGTGGCCAGGATCAGCAGGATCCCGGTGACGCAGAGGAAGACCGCCAGCGGAATGAGCCAGCGCTTGTGCGTCTCGCTTCGCCACAGACCGAGCGCCAGGTCCGCGATCGACCCCGCCGAGCTGGCCAGCACGATGGCCCCGCGGCGGATGCGTCCACGTCTTCGGATCATGCAACCTCCTCTCTGCGCTTCGCCAGCAGCGCGCCGCGCTTGGTGACGCGCGTCCGTTCGGCCACGAGCACGTCGATGCCGCAGCGCAGGAACGTCGAATAGCCCTCGACGGCGCGGTTCACGATCGGCTCGCCGGCCAGGTTGAACGACGTGTTCAGCAGCACCGGGATGCCGCTTCGTTTCCCGTACTCGACGAGCAACGCGTAGAGGCGCGGGGCCATGTCGCGCTCGAGCGTCTGCACGCGCGCGGTGCCGTCGACGTGCGTGATCGCGGCCAGGCGCGCGCGCCACTCCGGGCGCACGGGAAAGACGCCGGACATGAACCGCGCCAGCCGCGCCCCTCCCTCCGGCATCTCGAAGTAGCGGCCGGCGGCCTCGATCGGCACCACCGGGGCGAAGGGGCGGAACTGCTCGCGATACTTGATCTCGCCATTGATGCGGTCGCGCATCGCGGCGTCGTGCGGCGCGGCGAGGATGCTGCGGTGACCGAGCGCGCGCGGTCCGAACTCGAGCGCTCCTTCCATCCAGCCGACGATGCGGTCGGCCATGAGATCCTCGGCGGTCCGATCGATCAGCGCCTCCTCGTCGAGATCCTCGACCTCCTGACCGTCTTCCCGGGCGATGCGCGCCAGCTCGTCGTCCGCGACGGCCGGTCCCCAGAACGGATGGTCGGGAACGTCGCGATCGTGATTGCGGAAGTGCATGCGGTCGGCGTAGAGCGCGGCGCCGATCGCGCAGCCGGCGTCGCCGGGCGCGGGAGGAACGAAGACGCGCTCGAATCCCGACTCGGCGAGGATCTTGGCGTTGGCGACGCCGTTGAGGGCCACGCCGCCGCCGAGGCATAAGTCGGGAAGGCCGGTCTCCCGGCGCAGCGAACGGGCCATGTCGACGAGCGTCTCCTCGAGCACGCGCTGCACGCTCGCGGCGATGTCGGCGAAGCGCTTGCCGTCGTCGGTGTCGAGGTCGATCGGCTCGTACGGGCTGCGCGGCGGGCCGAAGAGATCGATGAAGCGCGACGAATACGAACGCCCGGCCGTGGTGTGATAGTCGAAGTAGTCGAGGTCGAGCGCGAACGCGCCGTCCGCGGTGCGGCGGATGAGGCGGCGGACGGCGTCGACGAGGAGCGGCCGCCCGTAGCCGGCCAGCCCCATGACCTTGTACTCGTCTTCGTTGACCTTGAAGCCGAGGTAGGCGGTGAACGTCGAATAGAGCATGCCGAGCGAGTGCGGAAAGCGGATCTCGCGGAGGAGCGAGATCGATGCGGCGCCGCCGCGGCGCCGTTCGCCGCGGCCGACCGAGAGCGTGGCCCACTCGCCGACGCCGTCGGCGGTGAGGATGGCGGCGCGCTCCGTCGGCGCGGTGAGGAATGCCGCGGCGGCGTGAGCCTGGTGATGCTCGGTGAAGAGGACGTTGCGCGCCGGCACGCCGAGGTGCGAGGAGATGATGCCTCGGATCCACACCTTCTCGCCGAGGGCGTTCTTCATCGCTTTCGGGAACATCCGCCAGGAGCGGGGAAAGGCCCGCAGGGCGCAGGTGAGGATGCGCTCGAATTTCAGCATCGGCCGTTCGTAGAAGACGACGGCGTCGAGCTGCGCGGGATCGAGAGCGGCGCGATCGAGACACCATTCGATCGCCGAGAGCGGAAAGGCGGCGTCGTTTTTGCGCCGCGACAGCCGCTCCTCCTGCACCGCGCAGAGCGGAACGCCGTCGACGACCAGCGCCGCGGCGGCGTCGTGATAGTGCGCGGAGATGCCGAGGATGTTCATGTCAGTACTGCCGCCTCATGTCGCGGTGGCCGCTGACGAGAGCCCATCCGTCCTTCTCGCTGCGCGCGGCGCGCTTGGCCAGCCAGGCGAAGAGAGGAAGGACGACGAAGTACTGGACGATGAGGATGGCGCCGCCGATCACGCCGGCGATGCCGCTGGCGATCCTCAGCCAGACCTTCCAGAGCCGCGTGAGGCGCGCGCGCCAGAGGCGGCCCCGATGCCGCGCCGGCGCGACGCGGGCGAGCTGTGTCCGGGTGTAGTTCATATGAAAGATCTCGTCGCGGAGGATGTCGTCGAAAACGCGTTGCGTGGCGGGGTCGGAGCGCAGGACGTGGCGATAAATCGTGAAGCGGCGCGCGGCCGAGGTCTCGGCGACGTGCAGGAAGGCGAGCATCGTTTCGTCCGACTCGCGGCCGACATCGAGATCGTCGAGGCCGTGGCCCGCGGAGGGCTGCGGCGATGCCGCGGCCATGAGAGCGCCGGCGCGGCCGGCGCATTCCACGGCGCGGCGCCGGAACAGGATTCCGTGGCGCTGCTCGTCGGTGGCATGCAGGAGATAGAGGCGGCGCAGGAGCGGGTCGGCGGTGAGCTCGGCGGCGCGGAGCAGATCGCGCCCGCCGTCGGTCTCGGTCTCGCTGAAGCGGAGCAGCTTTTGCACGCGCCGCCCGGGGTCGCTCCAGACCCAGCGATGGAGCGGCGTCAGAAGGCGCTCGATCGCGAACGACGATGATCTCCGACCGGCTTCGAGCATGGCGCGTTGCAGAGATAGCGGTGGCATGCATCGGCTGTGCCCTGCTGGCCGCGGCCGCCGCGGCGAATCAGGCCTGGTTCGATCGCCACGTCCTGCCGGCCTTCTGGACGACGCGTGAGGAGATCGTGCGCAACGAGATGCTCGTGCGCCTCGGCGTCGCCATCGCGGGCGCGCTGCTCCTCGTCGTCAGCCGGAAGCTCGGACGTCTCCTGGCGCGCGAACCGTTCTATGCGCTCACCACGGCGCTGGCGGTGTTCCTGGCCTTCGGCGCGGCGGAGCTCGTTTTGCGATTCCATCGTCCCGTCGCCGAGGCCGGGGCGCGGACGCATGCCGACGCGCGCCTCGGCTGGTTGTTCGATCCCGGCAGCACGGCCGTCGTCACGCACCTCGGCCACCGCACCGCCTACGTCTTCGACCGGAACGGCTACCGCGTCGCCTCGCCGGCCGCGCAGACGGATTTCGACGCGCCGACGATCGTCTTCACCGGCGAGTCGATCATGGTCGGCCATCATCTGCAGTGGGCCGAAACGATTCCCGCGCGGACGGCGGCGCTGCTCGGCCTGCAGAGCGCGAACATCGCCGTGTCGGGCTTCGCCACGGATCAGTCCTACCTTCGCCTGACCACGGAGCTGCCGCGCTTCCGCCATCCGGTGGCCGTGGTGGCGCTCTTCGTCCCCGCGCTCTTCGACCGCAATCTCGAGGACGATCATCCGCACCTCGGCCCGGGACTGGTGTGGCTTGCGCCCGTGCGGCACTGGCGCCTCATGTCGCGGCTGACGCATTCATTCGACTACTGGTACCGCAGCGAGTCGACGATCGAACGAGGCGTGGCCGCGACGCGCGACGTGCTCGCGGCGACGGTGCGGCTGGCCCGCGCCCGCGGCGCCGTGCCGCTGATCGTCGTTCCGCAGTTCGAGCCCGAAGATCCGCGCGAGCGCGAGCTGCGGCGGCGCATTCTCGAAGAGCAGCACCTCCCGTACGTCTACGTGCCGCTCGATCCCGACGACCGCATCGAGAACGACGGCCATCCCGACGCCGACGGCGCGCGAGAGATCGCCGAGGCGATCGCGGAGGCGCTGGAACCGGCGTTGGATCGGGAATGAGTCCGGGCGCGAGACCGACAACGGAGAGCCCGGCTTCACCTAACCAAACGGCGAAACCGGGCGTCTGAACCTGCGTATTCAGCACCTCGAGGAGAGCTCCATGCGCAGGCTCGGGATCACCC
>JBKOUP010000128.1:0-9575 GCA_046723495.1 Acidobacteriota bacterium | reverse complement strand
GGCTAAGGCGCTGCGGCGCAAGCCGCGCGAGATCGCCGAGGCGCTGGCCAACGGCATGACCCTGCCGATGTTCGTGCAGTCCGTCAGCGTCGAGGGTGCCGGCTACCTCAACTTCCGCTTCGACCGCGGCGCCTTCACGGCCGCGCACATCCGCACCGTCATGGCCCCGGCCCGCGACGGCGGCGAGCGCGTCATCGTCGAGCACACGAACATCAATCCGAACAAGGCCGCGCACATCGGCCACCTCCGCAACGCCGTCCTCGGCGACACTCTCGTCCGCTGCCTCGAGTGGCTCGGGCACAGAGTCGAGACGCAGAACTACATCGACGACACCGGCGTTCAGGTTGCCGACGTCGTCGTCGGCTTCGAGGACGAAGGCATTCCGCTCGAGCGCGTGAACGAGCCGAAGTTCGACTACTTCTGCTGGGACGTCTACGCGCGCGTGGCGTCGAATCCGCGGCTGCAGGAGCGCCGCCGCGAGACGCTGCACAAAATCGAGCAGGGCGCAGGGGAAACGGCCGAACGCGGCCGCGTCATCGCCCGCGCCATCGTCCGCGCCCACGTCGCCACCATGCTGCGGCTCGACATCAAATACGACCTCCTGCCGAAGGAGAGCGACATCATCGCACTCCACTTCTGGGACCGGGCCTTCGAGCTGCTTAAGCAGTCCGGCGCGGTCGTCCTCGAGAGCGAAGGAAAACACGCCGGCTGCTGGGTGATGAAGCTCGAGCACAGCGAGGAGTTCGCCGGCATGGACGAGCCGGACAAGATCCTCGTCCGCTCCAACGGCACCGTCACCTACACCGGCAAGGACATCGCCTACCAGCTCTGGAAGTTCGGGCTGCTCGACCGCACCTTCAGCTATCGCCGCTTCCCCGCGCCGTACACGCTGTGGGAGACGAACCACGACGCCGAGTCCGACCCGAGCGCGCCGAAGTTCGGCGGCGCGCGGCGCGTCTACAACGTCATCGACGTCCGCCAGGCGTATTTGCAGAAGGTGGTCAAGGAAGGGCTGAAGCAGCTCGGGCACGCGCGCGAGGCGGAGAGCTCGATCCACTTCTCGTACGAGATGGTGGCGTTGACGCCGGAGACCGCCGCGACCCTCGGCCAGGAAGTCTCGGCCGACAAGGCGTACGTCGAGATGTCCGGCCGCCGCGGCCTCGGCGTGAAGGCCGACGATCTCCTCGACGCGCTGGCGTCGAAGGCCGCCGAGGCGGTGCGGGAGGGGAGCAAGCGCGAGGGGCTCGGCGACGCCGACATCGACGAGCTGGCGCGCCAGATCAGCGTCGCCGCGCTGCGCTATTTCATGCTCAAGTACGGGCGCAACAAAGTCATCGCCTTCGACTTCGCCGAGGCCCTCACGTTCGAGGGCGACTCGGGGCCGTACCTGCAGTACTCGACCGTGCGCGTGCAGAACATCTTCCGCAAGATGGCCGAGCGCGGCGTCGATCCGCTGCTCGACGATGCCTCACTCGACGCCTTGACGCTGCGCGAGGGGATCACCGACGAGATGTGGGAGCTGGTGCGCCGCAGCGCGGAGATGCCGTCGTCGGTGCGCCGGGCCGTCGAGGCGCTGGAGCTGTCGACGATCACGCACGACCTCTTCGAGCTGGCCCAGAAGTTCAACAGCTTCTACCACAAGTATCCGATTCTCAACGAGAAGGACGACGCGGAGCGCCAGCGGCGCGCGGTCTGCGCGGAGGTGTTCCGGCGGACGATGGTGGCCTGTCTGGCGCTACTCGGAATTCCGGTGCCGGAAAAGATGTAGAATCGGCCAAGTCGTCCAGATGAAAGTCGAATTCGCGCTGCGCGCGCTCATTCTCGTGGCCGGGGCTTTGGCGGCCGTCGTCCTGTCCCTCAAAGGGCACAGTGCCGCGCTTCCCGCGCTCGCCGCGGGCGGCATCCTCGGCGCGTGCGTGACGCGCTTCGCCACCCCCGACTCCGACTGACTACGAAGCCCGCTGCTGCTCGCCGGAGCCGCCCTCGGTCAGGCGGTGTACGTTCTCGGCCTGCAACCCCTTCGGGCCCTGCTTGACGTCGAACTCGACCTTCTCCCCCTCGTTGAGCGTCCGGTACCCCTGCGACTGGATGGCGGTGTGATGGACGAACACGTCCTCACCGCTGTTTCGCTTGATGAATCCGTAACCTTTGTCGTTGTTGAACCACTTCACTACGCCAACTTCAGGCATTTCCTGCACCTCCGACCGGGCCGGCGCATACCGGGCCTTGCGCTACTTTTGCAAAGCTCGCGCCGCTACCAAATTAAAGCACGGTTGACGCCGATTCGTTGGAATCCCAACGATTCGTAGAGGGCGATGGCCGGCCGGTTGAAGTCGTTCACGAAGAGGGTGACGATCCGGCCGCGCCGGGCCATGTGGCCGCAGACCTCGCGCAGCAGCGCACGCGAGTAGCCGCGCCGGCGGAAGCGGGGGTTGGTCCAGACGCCCATGAGCTGCACGGCGTCGGCGGTGACGGCGGAGTACTCGCACTTCGCGGCGATGATGCCGTCGACGACGCGGATGACGGCGCGCTGGCGGTCGATGAGCTCGCGGATGCGCTCGCGATAGCCGGCCGCGTCGCGCTCCATCGGATCGATCCCCACCTCTTCCTTGTGCATGGCCGCGCAGGCGGGAACGAGGGCCTCGAGGTCGCGCATCGTGGCGTAGCGCCCCTCCTTGAGGTCGGGGTAGTCGAAGCGGCCGCGGATGGCGTAGATCGGCTGGTTCATGCGTACGACCGTCGGGGCGTCGAGCCGCGGACGCAGCCGCTGCCACAGCAGCTCGACGAGCGAGGCCGGCGAAATGATGGCCCGCACCGACAGCGCGCGGGTGAGGATGCGGTCGGCCACGACGGCGATGGCGGTGTCGGTGATCTCCGCCGGCGCCCCGGGGTCGGAGGCCAGGACGATGTTCGTCGCCAGCGAGGCCACGAGCACGGTCTCGCGGTTGTAGCGGATGTCCACCATCTGCGTGGCCGCGGCGAAGCGCTCTTCCATCAACCGGGAGATGAGGTAGACGTTGATCAGCGGATCGCGGCGCAGGAAGGCGAGGGCGGAGGGGACGTCGTCGTCGGCGACGGAGCGGATCGACCAGCGGCCTTCGGCGGGGAGGGTGGCCATGTTCTTAGTTCTTGGTTCTTAGTTCTTAGTTTGGCGGTGGTGAACTAAGAACTAAGAACTAAGAACTAACACCTACAGTTGCGAACTGCCCAAGTATGCCAAACCATCCAATATCTTGTGCCAAACGCCTCGCCGTTTCCACTCCTCCAGCGTTCGCTCCTGCGCGTAGCGCCGGTCTGCCTCGAACGCGGCGGTGAGCTGCGCGGCCACGGTCGGATCGATGATGCCCATGCTGATCTCGTCGTTGAGCTGGAAGGAGCGGTCGTCGAAGTTCGTCGAGCCGACGCAGGACCAGGCGCCGTCGACGACGAGGATCTTCTGGTGCAGCAGCGTGCGCTCGAACTCCCACACCTTCACGCCGCTCTGCAGCAGCGTGCCGAGCTCGTGATGGCTGGCGTGCTGCACGATCGGGCTGTCGGTCGCCGACGTCGCCGGCACCATCACCCGCACGTCGACGCCGCGCTTCACCGCCTCGGCCAGCGCCTGGCGCGCGTCCTCGTCGGGGAGCATGTACGGATTCTGGATCAGGATCGACTTCTTCGCGCTCTTGATGGCCATGTAGTAGAGCACCTGCACCGATGACACGCCGCCGGTCGGCGACGTATACGCGAGATGCGCCGCCGTCGGGCCCGCAGCGCTGGCCGGCGGGAAGTACTTCAGTCCCGCCGGGATCTCGCCCGTCTCCTCGACCCAGTTCTCCATGAACGCCGACTGCAGGCGGCTCACGATCGGCCCTTCGACGCGCACGCCGGTGTCGCGCCAGTGCTCGCGGTCCTGGCCGTTGCCCGTCCACTCCTTGGCGAAACCGTAGCCGCCGAGGTAGCCGACGCGGCCGTCGATGACGACCTCCTTCCGGTGGTCGCGGTTGTTGAGGCGGCCGAGGTTGCTGAAGCGAAGCGGATGGAACTCGCGCACCTGGCAGCCGGCGGCGAGCATTTCGTCGCGCAGCTTGCGGTCCATCTTGCGCCCGCCGGAGGCGTCGACGAGGAGGCGCACCTCGACACCCTGTTTTGCCTTGGCCGCGAGCGCGGCGGCGACCTGGTCGCAGATCGGCCCCTTCCACCAGATGTACGACTCGATGTGGATGCTCTCGCGCGCGCTGGCGATGTCGCGCAGGAGCGGCGGGAAGAAGCCGTCGCCGTTCTCCAGGAGCTGCACGCGGTTGCCCCTTTCGAGGCTCGACTGCGTGAGGCCGATGATCGACGGCAGCAGCGCCGCGAGGTCGCCGGGGTTCTTCACGGTCAGATGCACGGCGCGCCCGCGCTCGGCCGACCAGAGCGCGAGCGTCAGGGCGGCGATGATCACCAGGTCGGCGACGAACCAGACCACCGGCACGCGCACGAAATGCGTGTGCCCGATCTTCTCGATGCGCTTCACTTTTCGCGTTGCCACAAAAGCTCCGTGACGACGGGGTAATGATCCGAGGGGCCGGCCCGGACGACGCGCGCGGCGCGCACGTTCCAGCCGTAGTCGGCCCAGACGTAGTCGATGCGCTCTTTCATCAGCGGATGGGAGATGCCGATCTCCGCCCCGCAGATCTGCGCCGCGTTGAGCTTGCGAAACCGCTCGACTTCGGCGGCGGTCGGCGGGGCATTGAAGTCGCCGATGACGAGGTAGGGATAGGCGCTGGTGCGGATGTGCTTGGCCACGCAGGCCAGCTGCTCGTCGCGGCTGGCGCTGTTGAACTTCCCCCACGCCGTGAGGTGCGTGACGTAGACGTTGAGCGTGGCGCCGTCGACGCGCACGACCGACTCCATGATCGTGCGCGGCTCGCCGATCGACGGCAGCGGATGGACGAAGGCGCTGACGATCTCGCCCCGCGTGAGCAGGAGGTTGCCGAAGGCGCCGCCGAAGTTCTCGTAGCTCTTGCCGAACCAGCCGTTCATGTGCGTTCGGCGGATGAGCTCGAGGGCCTGGTCGTGAAAGCGCGACTGCCAGGTGCCGCGGTGGACCTCCTGCAGGCCGACGATGTCGGGCTTCACGCTGTTGATGACGTCGGCGATCTCCGCGATGTGGTTTGTGTGCAGGAGCTCGGCGTGGCCCTCGATGTTGTAGGTCATCACCACGAGCGGCCGCGTCTGCGGCGGAAAGCCGATGCGCATCGGGAAGCTGACGAGTTGCCCGCTCTCGTCGCGCGTGAGGAGGCGGAGGTTGGGGTCGACCGGCTTCGGTTTGCACTCGCCGGAGCGGACGGTGTAGACGGTGAAGACGCGGTAGAGGATGAAGAGGGCGAAGATGGAGAGGATGCCGAGGAGCGGGCGGCGCGCGGCCTTCTCGATCTTCTCTTCGTCCACGGCACGGCCAGATAGCCAAATTCAGGCCACGAGGACGGTGACGTCGGGATGCGTGTGCAGGGCGCTGGCCGGGAAGTCGCCGGAGCGCTCGCCGCTGCGCAGCCGCTCGATGGCCGCGCGCTTCCGCTCGCCGCTGGCGAGGAGGACGATGCGCCGCGACTCGAGGATGGTGGCGATGCCCATGGTAATGGCCTGCCGCGGCACCTCGCCGGCGAAGAGGGCCGCGTTGGCCGCGCGCGTCGACTCCGCCAACGCCACGACGCGCGTCCGCGACGTCCACGGCGTCCCCGGCTCGTTGAAGGCGATGTGCCCGTTCGAGCCGAGGCCGAGAAAAGTGAGGGCGAGACCGCCGGCGGCGGCGATGGCCTGCTCATAGCGCGCGCACTCGGCATCGAGGTCGGGCGCCGCGCCGTTTGGAATGTGCGCGTTCTCAGGAGCGACGTCGACGTGATCGAAGAGGACGCGCTTCATGAACGTGCAGTAGCTGCCGGGATGCTCGCAGGAGATGCCGGCATATTCGTCGAGGTTGAAGGTGACGACGCGTTGGAAGCAGTGATATTGGCGAGAGCATTCGGCGACGATGCGGGCGTACATGCCGAGAGGAGTATTGCCGGTGGGGAGGCCGAGGGTGATGGACGGATTGTCGCGAATCGCGCTGAGGAAGATGGAGGCGGCGCGGGCGGAGAGGGCGTCGTAATCGGGGAAGGATTCCCAGATCACGGGCGCTTCCTCGGAATGCAGAATGCAGAATGCAGAATGCAGAATTCGAGGCGGAGCAATTCTGCATTCTGCATTCTGCATTCTGCATTCATACGAGCCTCTCTCCCCTCACGATCACGCGCTCCACCTCAAACTTCTCCGTCACCACCACCACATCCGCATCAAACCCCGCCGCCAGCTTCCCCTTCCTCTCCCTCGCCCCCACGATCCGCGCCGGCACCTCCGTCGCCAGCGGCACCACCGTCTCCAGCGGCAAACCGGCCAGCTCGACCATGTTCTGCACGGCGCGCTGCATCGTGAGCGTGCTGCCGGCGAGCGTGCCGTCGGCGAGGCGCGCGGCGCCCTGCTGCACGCTGATGTCGTGCCCATACAGCTTGTAACTCCCCTCGGGCATGCCGCAGGCGCGCACGGCGTCGGTGACGAGCGCGATGCGCTTCGGCATCATCAGCGCCGCCACGCGCAGCACCGCCGGATGGACGTGGATCCCGTCGGCGATCAGCTCCGCCGTCGCCTTCGTCGACACCAGCGCCGCGCCGACGACGCCCGGCTCGCGGTGGTTCAGCCCGGTCATGGCGTTGAACAGATGCGTGAAGTGCAGCGCGCCCCACTCCAGCGCGTTCACCGCCTCGCCGTAGTCGGCCGCCGTGTGGCCGATCGAGAAGAGCACCAGGTCGCGGAAGTGCTCGATCAGGCCGCGCGCGCCGTCGATCTCCGGCGCGATCGTCATCATCCAGTGCAGCTCCGGCGCCTCGTCGATCAGCGCCGCGACTTCGTGGATGTCCGCCGGCCGGATCGAGGCCACGTCCTGCGCGCCGGCGCGATGGAGGCTGATGTACGGCCCCTCGAGGTGGATCGCGCAGATCTCCGCCGCTTTCGGCCGCGCCGTCGCGCGCGCGATCGCGCGCACGGCCGCGTGCAGGTCCGCGCGCGAGCCGGAGAGCGTCGTGGCCGCCATGGCCGTCGTGCCGTTCCGGGCGTGGAACTCCGCGACCGTCGCCACGGCCTCGTCCGTCGCGTCCATGAAATCGGCGCCGGCGCCGCCGTGCACGTGCACGTCGACGAAGCCCGGCAGGATCACGCCGCCGATCGGCTCGGCGTTCGTCGGCCGGCGCACGGCGTCGCGCACGTCGGCGATCTGATCGCCGTCGATGATGATGAGCGTGTCGTCGCGCAGCGCGCCGCGCACGAATGCCCGTCCCCACAACTGCATCGTCATACGCTGATCTTGCCGAGCACCGTCGGCCGTCCGCCGGTGGCGCCCGTGATGTTCGTGTTCAAGCCCGCCACCGCGTCGTTGGCGATGATGGCCAAGGCGATCGCCTCCTTCGCATTGCTGTCGATGCCGAGGTCTTCGTGCCGGAGCAGGCGCGCGCCGGCGAGGCGCTCGCCGAGCATCCGCATCAGCGTCGGATTATGCGCCCCGCCGCCGCCGACGATGACCTCGTCGATCGGACCGCGCGGCGCGATGAAGTCGCGATACGCGCGGGCGATGCTCTCCGCGGTCAGCGCCGTCGCCGTGGCGATGAGGTTCTCGATCGGCACGCCCTGCGATTCCGTCAGGATGCGCCGGGCAAATTGCACGCCGAAGAGCTCGCGCCCCGTCGTTTTCGGCGGCTGGCGGCGGAAGTAGGGGTCGTCGAGCCACTCGTCGAGCAGCGCCGGATCGATGTGCCCTTTCGCGCCGAGCTCGCCTTCCCGATCGAACTTCTGCGTCCCCTCGGTGGCGACTTCTGCGAGCGCGTCGATGACCATGTTCCCCGGCCCGGTGTCGAAGGCGATGACGTCCTCCGGCTTCGACGCCGGCGGCAGGTACGTGACGTTGCCGATGCCGCCGATGTTCTGCACGCAGCGGCCGCGCGTCGCGTCGCGCAGCAGGACCCAGTCGGCGTAGGCGATGAGCGGCGCCCCCTGCCCGCCCGCGGCGACGTCGCGCACGCGAAGGTCGCCGACGGTGGTGATGCCGGTGCGCTCGGCGATGACGGCCGATTGTCCGATGGCGAACGTGGAGCGCGTCTCGATCTCGTGGCCGAGCCAGGCCTCGATGCGCACCGGCTCCGGATCGTGCCAGATCGTCTGCCCGGCCGAGGCCACGAGGTCGACGTTGTCGGCGTCGATGCCGTTGTCGCGCAGCAGGCGATCGACGGCGGCCGCGAAGACTTCGCCCAGCAGAAAATCGAGCTGGCAGATGGCGTCGACGCGCGCCTCGCGCGGGTTGAAGAGACGGAAGACGCGCGCCCGCAGCTCGGGCGGGAAGGGATAGCTGTCGAAGGCCAGGAGCTTGATCGCGGCGGTCTCGCCGTGCCCAGTGATCTCGACGAGCGCGGCGTCGATGCCGTCGACCGAGGTGCCGGACATGAGGCCGACGACGAGGCGCGACTCCTTGACGGCGATGTGCAGCAAGCGCCCGACGCGGTTCACGCCTCGAGCACCTCGCGCAGGCTGTGCGTTTCGAGAAGAGAGCGCGCCTCGTCCGCGGAGATCCGCTTCTTGGCGATGACCGCGGCGAGCTTCACGTTGCCGTCCGCGTCGCGCAACGCCTGCACCGCGGTCGGCCGCAGCACGCCCGCGGCCAGCTCGACCATGCGCACGGCGCGGTCGCGCAGCTTCTCGTTCGTGGCCGGCATGTCGATCATGAGGTTCGAGTAGACGTGGCCGAGGCGGATCATGACCGCGGTCGAGATCTCGTTGAGGACGAGTTTCTGCGCGGTACCGCTCTTCATCCGCGACGAGCCCATGATGACCTCGGCACCGGTCTGCGGGACGATGACGATGTCGACTTCGCGCGCCAGCGGCGAGAGGGCCGCGGAGGTGACGCCGACGGTGAGCGCGCCGAGCATGTTCGCGCGGCGCACGGCGGCCACGGTGTACGGCGTCGTCCCCGAAGCAGCGACGCCGACGACAACGTCCTCGGCCTTGACGTTCTCGTTGACGGCGTCGATGGCCGCGTCCTCGTCGTCCTCGGCACCCTCGACGGCGTGCAAAAAAGCGCGCTCGCCGCCGGCCATGAGCACGCGCACGAGCGACGGGTCGATGCCGAAGGTGGGCGGGAGCTCGGCGGCGTCGAGCGCGGCGATGCGGCCGCTCGTCCCCGCGCCGGCGTAGAAGAGCCGCCCGCCGTGCGCGAGCCGCTCGGCGATCTCATCGACGGCGTGCGCGATCTTGGCGCGCTCCGCGGCCACGGCGGCGGCGACGCGGGCGTCCTCGTCCTGAATGATGCGCACGACGTCGAGCGACGGCAGCCGGTCGATGTCGAGGCTCGCTTCGAGCCGGTCCTGGCTCATGGTTGTCCGATATTATCGAGTGCCGTGCCGACGTTCATGCAGAAGATCCGCCTCGCCCTCCGCGGCTGGAGCCGCAGACGTGAAGAGGCGAAGCAGGCGTGGCTCGATCGGGAACGCGTCGGCCGCGCCGCCGCGCCGGCGGCTGCGACGGTCGCGGCGCAG
>JBKOUP010000044.1:0-11498 GCA_046723495.1 Acidobacteriota bacterium | reverse complement strand
CGCCAGCGGTTGCGGAGGGCGATGGCCACGGCGCGCTTGGCCGCGCTCTGCCCGACGATGTACTTATCGAGCTCGCTCACGATCTCCTTCGGCGTCAGCCGGTCGTGCGCGGTCTCGTCGATGGTTCCGGGAAGTTGAATGACCATGATCAAAGGCTTTCGACAGTGATGTTGTCGTTCGTGTAGATGCAGATCGAGGCGGCGATGCGCAGGGCCTCGACGGCGACGTCGCGCGCGCTCAGCTGCGTGTGCGCCACGAGCGCGCGCGCCGCGGCCAGCGCGTACGGGCCGCCGCTGCCGATGGCCAGGATGCCGTCGTCGGGCTGGATGAGATCGCCGGTGCCGGAGATGAGGTAGGCCTTCTCGGCGTTGGCGACGATGAGGAAGGCCTGGAGCTGGCGCAGGTACTTGTCGAGGCGCCAGTCTTTCGCCAGCTCGACGACGGAGCGCTCCATGTTGCCGCGATACTCCTCGAGCTTGGCCTCGAAGCGCGAGAAGAGGGCGAAGGCGTCGGCGGCGCTGCCGGCGAAGCCGGCCAGGATCTTGTCGTGGTACAGCCGGCGCACCTTGGCCGCGCCGTGTTTCATGACCGTGGTGCCGACCGTGACCTGGCCGTCGCCGGCCATGGCCACTGTGCCGTCGCGGCGGACGCAGATCACGGTCGTGGCGTGAATGGTTTCGTTCATCGGGGGAGATCGTATGGCAGAGGAGCTTCAATCGTTCCCAAATCCTTATGCTCCAGCTTCCATGCATGAAGCATGAGCCGCGCCGCCGGCGCGCCGCCGTAGCGGCGGTCGCCGAGGACTGGGTGCCCGATCGAGGCAAGGTGGATGCGGATCTGATGAGTGCGCCCGGTCAGGATTTCCGCTTCGACGAGCCCGTCTTCGCGCGGACGGATGATCGTGATCGCCTCCTTGCCGTCGATCGGCGTGTCGATCGTTTGTGCCGAAGGTGTGCCCGCGACGGCGGCGAGATACGTTTTCCGAATCGCCCGCGACGCGAAGAGCCCCGACAGCCGCCCCGCCGCCGCCCGATTCCGCGCGAAGACAACCGCGCCGCTCGTCGGCGTATCGAGCCGGTGCACGAGGTAGATCTCGCGGTACTCGACGCGCAGGATCTCCTCGAGCGAGATCGCCGAGCGGTCGCGCGGCGGCTGCGTCGGCATCCCCGCGGGCTTGTCGACGGCGAGCCAGTCGTCGTGAACCGCGAGCATCGACAGCGCCGGCAGCTCCGCAGCGATGCGCAGCTCATCGTCCGCGACCTCGCGCGAGGCCACGCGCACCGGCCGCTGGTTCACCAGCACCCGCCCGGCGGCGATCAGCTCGCGCGCCTTGCGGCGGGAGATGCCGAAGCGGAGGGCAACCGCCTGGTCGAGTCGCATTGCCCTCCGCAGAACCGATTACGGCCGCGCCGCTTTCCTGGCCGGTTCGCCCCCTTCGATCACCGTCAGCTCCGGGGCCGTGCCGCCGATGCCGAGGGCCTGGCGGACCTTCTTTTCGATCTCGCCGGCCAGGTCGGCGTTCTCCTTGATGAACAGCTTGGCGTTCTCGCGGCCCTGGCCGAGGCGGACGTCGCCGTAGGAGAACCAGGAGCCGGACTTCTCGATCAGCTTGTGCTCCATGCCGATGTCGAGGAGCTCGCCGGTCTTGGAGATGCCCTCGCCGTAGCCGACGTCGAACTCGGCATGGCGGAACGGTGCCGCGCACTTGTTCTTGACCACCTTCACCTTCACCCGCGAGCCGACGACCTCGTCCCCTTCCTTGATCTGGTTCGTGCGCCGGATGTCGATGCGCACCGAGGAGTAGAACTTCAGGGCCCGGCCGCCGGTGGTGGTCTCGGGGTTGCCGAACATCACACCAATTTTTTCACGAATTTGATTGATGAAAATGAGGCACGTTTTAGACTTCGAAACGACACCTGTTAATTTTCGCAGAGCTTGTGACATCAATCGTGCCTGCAATCCCATCTGGGCCTCGCCCATCTCCCCTTCCAGCTCCGCGCGCGGGACGAGAGCGGCCACGGAGTCGATGACCACGACGTCGATGGCCGCGCTGCGCACCAGCACCTCGGCGATCTCCAAGGCCTGCTCGCCGCTGTCGGGCTGGGAGACGATGAGGTTGTCGATGTCGACGCCGAGCTTCTTGGCGTACTCGGCGTCGAGGGCGTGCTCGGCGTCGATGAACGCCGCCAGCCCGCCGGTCATCTGGGCCTCGGCGATGATGTGCAGCGAGAGCGTGGTCTTGCCCGAGGACTCCGGGCCGAAGATCTCCACGATCCTGCCGCGGGGGACGCCGCCTACGCCGAGGGCGGCGTCGACGCCGATCGAGCCGGTAGAGATCGCGCTGATCGGCAGGAATTCCTTCGCGCCGAGGCGCATGATCGAGCCCTTGCCGAACTGGCGCTCGATCTGCGTAAGCGCGGTTTCGGCCGCTTTCAATTTGTCAGTCGGTACCGTAGCCATCCGAGTGCTCCTTCATGATTTTTAGGAATGCGGCCGAAGGTCGATGTGGCTTGGGGAGCCATTCGTGCAGGTTCTCGGCGAGTGTAGGGGCGTGGGTGCGATGCGTCAAGAAACGCATGGAAACGTGCGGGTATTCGGCGCAAAACTCTACGATTTGTAGGACGCCGCTGCTATTCTCCCGCCCGCTTTGCGTCCCTCCAAAGTCGCCGCGCTGCTCTTCGGATCGGGTCTCTGCGCGCTCGTCTACCAGACGACGTGGCTGCGCCAGTTCCGGCTGATCTTCGGCGCCTCGACGTTCGCCACGGCGGCGGTGCTGGCGATCTTCATGGGCGGCCTCGGCCTCGGCAGCGCGCTGCTCGGGAAGCGCGCCGACGCCCACCCCCGCCCACTCCGCTTCTACGGGAACCTGGAGCTGATGATCGCCGCGTCGGCGGCGCTCTCGCCCGTGCTGCTGTGGATGATCGCGAAGGTCTACTTCGCCCTCGGCGGCTCGGTCTCGCTGGGGCTGGCCGGCGCGTCGATCGTGCGATTGGTGCTTTCGACGCTGGTCCTCGGCGTGCCGACGGTGCTGATGGGCGGCACGCTCCCCGCCGCTGCGCGCGCGGTGGAGACGAACGACGATCTCGGACGGCGGCGGCTTGCATTGCTTTACGGGATGAACACGCTCGGCGCGGTGGCGGGGACGCTGCTGGCGACGTTCTTTCTGCTGGAGGCGCTCGGGAACCGCGGGACGTTGTTCGTGGCCGTGGCGGTGAACGTGGTTGTGGGGCTGATCGCTAAGGGAACAGGGAACAGGGAACAGGAGACGGGTGTGGAACGCGTCGCGGGCGCGGCCCCGCCGCGCGTCATCCTGGTGGCCGCGGCCGTCGTCGGCTTCGCCTTCCTCTTGATGGAGCTCGTCTGGTACCGCATGCTCGCGCCGCTTCTCGGCGGGTCGACCTTCACCTTCGGCCTGATCCTCGCCATCGCCCTCCTCGGCATCGGCGCGGGCGGCGCGGCCTACGCCTTCTGGAGCGGCGGGCGCCGCGCCACGCGCGCGGGCTTCGCGCTGACCTGCTCGCTCGAGGCGCTGGCCATCGCCGTCCCCTTTGCCCTCGGCGACCGAATTGCGATTCTGGCCAACCTCCTCCGTGCCGTCGGCGCCTGGGGCTTCGGCGGCTACCTCTTCGGCTGGACGATCGTCACGCTCATCGTCGTCTTCCCGGCCGCGGCCATCGCCGGCGTCCAGTTCCCGCTCCTCATCTCTTTATTGGGCGCGGGACGCGACGACATCGGGCACCAGGTCGGCCTCGCCTACGCCTGGAACACCGCCGGCGCGATCGCCGGCTCGCTCGCCGGCGGCTTCGGCCTCCTGCCGCTGCTCACCGCGCCCGGCACGTGGCGGCTCGTGGTGGTGCTGCTGGCGCTCACGTCGATGGCGTTCGCATGGCGGCATGCCCTCGTGGCGGTCGTGGCCGTCGCCCTTACCTTCACCCTCGGCCCGACCGCTGCGTGGCGCCACTCCGGCATCGGTGCGGGCCGCGCGGCGGTGCCCGACTCGCCGAACGCCATCCGCGAATGGGAGTACCGCGACCGCCGCGCCCTCGTCTGGGATGCGGACGGCCGCGAGTCGAGCGTCGCCCTCATCGACCAGAGCGACTACGCCTTCGTCGTCAACGGCAAAGTCGACGGCAGCGCCCGCGGCGACGCCGGGACGCAGGTGATGTCGGGCCTTGTCGGGGCGATCCTCCACCCGCATCCGACGCGCGCCCTCGTCATCGGCCTCGGCACCGGCAGCACTGCCGGCTGGTTCGGGGCCATCCCGTCGATGGAGCGCGTCGACGTCGTCGAGCTCGAGCCCGCCGTCCTCCGCGTCGCCGCCGCCTGCGCGCCGGCCAATCGCGACGTGCTGCACAACGCCAAGGTGCACATCCGCATCGCCGACGCGCGCGAAGTCCTGCTGACCGCGAGCGAGAACTACGACCTCATCTTCAGCGAGCCATCCAACCCCTACCGCGCCGGCATCGCCAGCCTCTTCACGCAAGAGTTTTACCGCGCCTCCGCCGCGCGCCTGCGTCCCGGCGGCATGTTCCTGCAGTGGGTGCAGGCCTACGACATCGACAGCCGGACGGTGCGCACGATCTACGCGACGCTCGGCAGCGTCTTCGCGCACGTGGAGACGTGGACGACCGACAGCGGCGACCTCCTGCTCCTGGCCTCGCAGCAGCCGGTCGCGTACGACGCGGGCGCGCTGCGCCGGCGCGTGCAGCAGGAGCCGTTCCGCAGCGCGATCACGAACGCTTGGCGCGTCGAGTCGCTCGAAGGCTTTCTCGGCCATTTCCTCGCTCGCGACACGCTCGCCCGTGCGCTCGCGAAGAACGAAGCGCTGAACACCGACGACAAGACGCCGATCGAGTTCGGCTTCGCGCGCGGCATCGGCGGCAAGGAGCGCTTCGACATGGACGAGCTGACGAATCTCGCCCGCGCCCGCGGCGAGGACCGCCCGCCCATCGCCGGGATCGACTGGAACCGCTACTACACGGAGCGGGCCACGTTCGCCTGGCTGAACGCGCTGCCGTCGCGCCCGACGAACGAGCTGCAGGCGCGGCACCAGGCCGCCGTCGACTACGACAACGATCGCCTCGACGCCGCGGCGCGGGCCTGGCGCGAGGTTCGATGGACGCCGGTGAACAGCGGCGAGCTGGCCGCGCTCGGCGAGTCGTTGGCCGACGCCGGCGATCCCGCCGCCGCGCGCTTCGCCGAGTGGCTCCGGCCGCTGCGCCCGATCGACGCCGACGTCATCCAGGCCCGCCTCGAATTCCGCAACCGCGCGCCGGCACTCACGGTCCCGCTGCTCGTGCGCGCCTTCGTCGCGGCGCGCAGCGATCCGTGGCCGACCGTCGACCTCTTCGGCCGCGCGCTCGACATCGCCACGATTCTTTCCAAGCAGCACCAGTACGCGCTGCCGCTCTTCCGCGCCCTGGAGAAGCCGTTCGCCGCGGGCCAGTGGAACGACGCGCGGCGCGTCGACCTCGCCCTCGTGGCCATCGACCTCGAAGGCTGCGGCCCGCACGCCGCGGCCGCGCTGCGCGCGCTCGAGCCGTGGCCGCCGTGGAACGCGACGATGCTGAAGGCGCGCGCGGACTGCCTGGGTGGGACGAAGGATTACGTGGAGTTCAAGCGGTCTGAGCCAGCTCCGCTTCAATAGCGGCGCGAATCTTCTTCAAGTCGTCGATGAACCGCTTCATCTCCGCGCGCCGCGCCTCGTCCGTCGGCGCGCGGAGGATCGACGACGGGTGCACCGTCGCCGTCACCAGCGGCGCCAGCGGCGACGGCACGAGCTCTCCGCGCTGAATGGACACGCGGAACTTCGGGCCGATGACGGCCTGCGCGGCGGTCGAGCCGAGGCAGACGATCGCGCGGGGCTTGACCACGCGGAGCTCCGCGTCGAGCCAGGGGCGGCAGGCGTTGATCTCCACGCCGTTCGGCTTCTTGTGAATGCGCCGCTTGCCGCGCGGCTCCCACTTGAAGTGCTTCACCACGTTCGTGACGTAGACCTTCGAGCGGTCGATGCCGGCTTCGTCCAGCGCCTTGTCGAGGAGCGCGCCCGCGGGGCCGACGAACGGGCGGCCGGCCAGGTCTTCCTTGTCGCCGGGCTGCTCGCCGATGAACATCACCGTCGACGACGCGTTCCCCTCGCCGAACACCGTCTGCGTTCCCGTCTTCCAGAGATCGCAGGCCTGGCAGCCGGCTGCTTCAGCCTCGAGCGTCGCGAGCGCGTCCACGCCTCAGTGCACTGCAACAGACGAACCGACCCAGGTGAACTGCTTGTTGAAGTCGACGCCGAGCATCTTCCCGCGGGAGAGGCGGACGAGGTTCTGCGTGAGGACCGGCTTCTGCTCGTCGTCGGGGCGGAGGAACATCATGCGGATCTCGATCTTCACGCCGCCGTCGGGGGCCTGCAACGCCGGCGCGTACTCGATCTTCTCCTGGATGCACCACGACGAGCGCTCCTCTTCGGGAATGGCATCGAGATCCGCGGCCGCCGGCTCGACGTTGACGCCGCCGCCGGCGAAGGAGAAGAGCGGCTTGAGGACGTAGCGCCGCGCGAAGTCGTCCGGCACGCGTTTGACCTCGGAGACGAACGTCGCCTTCGGCACCGAGGGGTGATCGAGGAACGGCAGCGAGTACTTCGACCAGACCCAGTACCAGTTCGGATGCGGCGCCCACTCAACGTCGAGGTCGTCGCGGTAGTCGAACGGGATCCCGATGTTCTTCTTCATCAGCTCGTCGAAGACGACGCGGTTGTAGATGCGGCGGACGCGCGTACCGTCGCGGCGGAAGAGCTGTTTCCCGCGCTTGGTCAGCTCGCGCGGGTCGGCGGCGTCGACGCCGAAAAGGACCCTCGTCGCGGAGAAGTCGGGATAGGTCTTCTGCGCGCGCGGCTCGATGTCCATGAGCACGACCTCGTGCGGGTCGTGGTCGCCGACGATGGTGCGCCGGGCCAGGCGGAGAAAGGCGTCGCGGTCGAGGCCGGAGAACCAGCACGACCAGTTGCGGTCGAGGCCGTCCATCGATCGCATGGCGTCGCGCCAGACGTCGCGTTGCACGACCTGGAAGGCGGTGAGCGACGGGAATCCCTGCAGCTCGATGAGCTTGGGGACGTAAGCGTCGCCCTCGCGCACGACGGCGAAGTCGACCTGGGTGAAGTTCGGCAGCGCGTCCATGCCCGGCGTGTCCCAACGCGGCGGGATGGCGCGCTTCATGGCGGCGATGCGCGCGGGATCCGAAAGTTGCGCGACGACGGCGCCGGCGGCGTCGACGATGCGCCGCTCGAAGTCCGGCGGCAGGAAGAGGGGCGTCTCGGCCAGGCGGAACTCGAAGCGGCACTCGAGCCGCCGCTCGACTTCGCGCTGCATCCAGTCGTAGCACTGCGGCGTGAACTGCTCGTTGAAGAGCGCGCGGTACTTCGGATCCATGTGCGCGGAAGTATAGGGCGCAGGGCGCAGGGGGCGGGGCGCAGGGCGGGGCGCAGGTAGTGGTCTTGCCGGGGCGTGAGTTCTGGCCGGGAATTGCGCGTTCAGCAGGGCAACCATCTGCGCCCTGCCCCCTGCGCTCTGCGCCCTTACGAAGATCGCTCGTCCACCAGCCGCCGGAGATGGAACCGCAACGGCGCCAGCAGCGTGAACTCCGACGTCAGGCGGCTCTGGCGCTCCTGCTCTCCTTTGAACAGATCGCGCATCGTCACGGCGCGCTCGCGGTACCACTGCTCGCTCACCTCGCCGTGGGCGCGCTTCTCGTCGAGGACGCGCATGATGTGCTCGCGGTCGATGATCTCCGGGTGATGATTCACGCCGAGGATGCGGGGCATCGTGCCGGCGGCGTCGCGGGCGAATTCCACCATCGTCAGCACCGCGGCGTTCTCCGGCTCGTGGGCGATCACCTCCGCGCCGCGGGCCTCGTCGAGCACGAGATCGAAGAGGCGGTTGTCGACCACGCGGAAGTGGCGGCCGTCGGGCAGCCGCTTCGAGAGCTCGCCGAACCACGGATGGCGCACGCCGTCGCCGGTCAGCTCGTTGACCGGCATCCCGCTCGACTTCTCTTCGCGCAGCTCCGCGTGGGCCAGGCCCGACCAGCGGCACATCAGCCCGAACGTGTGGCAGACGCCGATCAGCGCGGCCTCGGGTGCGCGCACGATCGCGTCGAAGAGGCGGAACAGCGGCGCTTCCCACGCCGCCGACTCGGCGATGCCCTGGCTGAACTCGCTCACCCCGTCGTTGCGGCGCGGGTCGAGATGCCCCGGCCCGCCCGTGCCGACGTAGAGCCGGAACTGCCCGTTCGGCGCGGCCGGGATCTGCAATTCGCGGCGGACGTCGAACGAGATCACGCGCACCTTTGCCTTCGCGGCGACGAGCAGCTCGCGCAGCTCCTCGGCGGCCTCGAACACCGCGTGCACGAGCGAGTCGTGGCCGACGTTCGGCCAGGCGTGGTTCATGTCGAGGATGGCCACGTCGATGAACTCGCGCGCCGGCGCGGGACGGGCGCCGTCGGCGTATTCGAAGAAGTCGTACTGGCCGCGGATGTCCTGCATCGTCACGATCTCAGGCAAGGGAGATGCCGTGCTCCGTTTCCCCGATGATGAGATCGACCACGTCGCGGAGGTCGTGGCGCTTCTCGTACGCGGCGAGCTGGCGGTCGGCGCCGGTGCGCTGGCGCATGATCTCGCGGGCGTAGTAGACCTCGTTGCGCGAGCCGAGCTCGTCGACCACGTCGTCGACGAATTCCAGGAGCTCGTCGAGCAGCGCGCCGAACGGCACCTCCTCGCGCTTGCCGAAGTCGATCAGCTTGCCATCGATGCCGAAGCGCGCCGCGCGCTGCTTGTTCTCACTGAGCAGCGAGCGCCGGTAGAGCCGCCATCCCATGTTCTGCTCGTGCAGCCGAAACAGCTTGACGGTGATGGCCTGGAACAGCGCGGCGAAGCAGATGGTCTCGTCGACGCGCAGCGGCACGTCGCAGACGCGGAACTCCAGCGTCGGGAAAAACGGATGCGGACGCATGTCCCACCAGATCTTCTTCGCGTTGTCGATGCAATGCGTCTGGATCAGCACCTGCACGTACTCGTCGTACGCGCTCGAGGACATGAAGTAGTCGGGGATGCCGGTGCGCGGGAAGCGCTCGAAGACCTTGGCGCGGTAGCTCTTCCATCCCGTGTTCTGCCCGCACCAGAACGGCGAGTTCACGGAGAGGGCGAAGACGTGCGGGAGGAAGTAGCGCGCCACGTTCATGATCTGGATGCGCGTCTCGTGGTCCTCGACGGCGACGTGCACGTGCAGGCCGAAGATGAGGTTGGCCCGGGCGATCATCTGGAGGTCGTAGACGATCTGGTCGTAGCGCGCGGCGGCGGTGATCGGCACCGTCTTCCAGTGCGAGATCGGATGCGTCCCCGCGGCGGCGATGCGCATGCCGTTCTCGCGGGCCAGGCGGATGATCTCGCCGCGCAGCCGCGTGACCTGCGCCCGCGCCTCGGCGACGTTGGCGCAGATGGGCGTGCCGACCTCGATGACGGGGTCGTGCATCTCGCGCTTGATCTCGTCCTTGAGCCGCTTCTCCCCTTCGGCGAAGAGCTCCTGGATGTGCGACTTGAGCCCGCGCGACTCCGGGTCGACGACCTGGAACTCCTCCTCGATGCCGAGGGTGAAGGAGGGCTGTGGCATGGGGGGATGATAGCGGTTCTTAGTTGTTAGTTCTTAGTTCTTAGTTTGGCCGGGATGACGGGGAAACTAAGAACTAAGAACTAACAACTAAGAACTCCTCATCTTCTCCGGCCAGCTCCCCGTCAGCTCCATCGCCCGTCCGCTTTCGACGATCTCGATCAGCGCGTCGGCCATGTTGTTCACCACCCAGGCGAAGTTCTCCGGGCCGACGGAATTCAGGTCGGCGTCGGGTGCGCAGTTCATGAAGTCGATCGCGTACGGAATCCCGCCGCGCACGGCCAGCTCGACCGTGTTCATGTCGTAGCCGAGGGCGTCGCAGAGGGCGAGGGCGTCGCGGCGCAGCTTCGCTTCGAAATCGGGGTCGAGCGGCGGCGCGTCCTTCACGTAGCGCAGGTGATGCGGCTGCTTCGGGTCGTACTGCATGATGTGCACGCGCTTGCGGCCGAGGACGTAGCAGCGGAAGTAGGCGTCGAACTCGATCGCCTCCTGGGCCATCATCGTCAGGTCGCGGGTCTGGTCGTAGGCGGCGAAGAACTCCTGCGGGTTGTGGACCTTGTACACGTCCTTCCACCCGCCGCCGTAGGCCGGCTTCATGAAGATCGGGAACTTGAGGTAGTCGAAGACCTCATCCCAGTTCACCCAGCGCATGTTGCGGAACGACTTCGCCTCCGTGTTGGGCGGGTAGTCCTTGTGGGGCAGGAGCACCGTGCGCGGCACAGCCACGTCGACGGCCTTGGCCACGAGGTTGTCGAAGAACTTGTCGTCGGCCGACCACCAGATCGGGTTGTTCACCACGTGCACGCCCGACGCCGCGGCGCACTTCACGTACGTGCGGTAGAACGGGACCTCGTGGCTGATGCGGTCGAGCAGCAGGTCGTAGGGGAAGACGCCGTCATCCTTGAGGTAGGAGATCTCCGCGGCCGCGGCTTCGACGCGGTCGCCGGCGCGCGTGTTGATGGCGTCGATGAGTGCCCACGGGAAGGTGTCCTCCATCCCGAAGATGAGGCCGATTCGTTTTTTAGCCATGAGAGATCTCCGAAGGGAAGCGATCCTATAGAATCGGCGCGCGTTACGGCAAGAAACGCACTAAACATGAAGGATTTCAAATAGCTTAATCGTGATTCATTCTCAATTCTAAATTCGCCATTCGGTATTCTCAATTCTTTATGTATCGCGATTACATCAAACATTTCTCCCCGTCGCTCTCCCGCGACATGGAGCTTCTCTGGTTCGGCAAATTCGGCCGGCCGGTGCTGCTCTTTCCGACCTCCTCGGGCCGCTTCTACGAGAACGAAGACTTCAAGCTGACCGACTCGCTTGCCGACAAGGTCGACCGCGGCGAGATCCAGCTCGTCCTCGTCGACACCGTGAACAACGAGAGCTGGTACAACAAGTCGATCCATCCCGCCGTGCGCGCCGCGCGGCACGCGCAGTACGACGCCTACCTGCGCCACGAGCTCGTCCCGTACATCTTCAACCGCGCCCAGCGCGGCGACCTGGCCGTTTACGGCGCGAGCTTCGGCGCCTATCACGCCGCGAACTTCGCCGCCCGCTATCCCGACGTCGTCAGCCGGGCCATCTGCTTCTCCGGCGTCTACGACATCCACTCCTTCCTCGACGGCTACTGGGACGAGATGTGCTACTTCAACTGCCCCACGGCGAGCATCCCGAACATGGACGCCGAGTGGACGGCCAAGCTCGCGCGCATCGGCTGGGTCATCGCCACCGGCGAATACGACACGCTCGTCCGGCAGAATCGCGAATTCTCGAGCCTGCTTTGGTCGAGAGGAATTCCGAACCACTCGGAATTCTGGGGCGGTGTATTTGGTCACGATTGGCCCTGGT